>VGIR01000041.1 GCA_016867815.1 candidate division WOR-3 bacterium
GAAGCGCTGGCGCCCTGGCGAGATGCGCTGGCGCTGGTGTGTAGCTGGGCTGCTACATGCCGAGCAGCACTTCCGGTGCGTAGATGGCTACCGGCACATCCCCGCATTGCTGAGTGCACTGGAACGGTCCGCGTCACCGAAAGAAATTGACGCAACAGAGAGAGTTGCCTAAAGTGATGTGGGAGCCGCTAGGAATTTCAACTAACCGAGGGACATGCTCGACGGGACGTCCCCCTGGTAGTGGCAGAAATCGCGGTTGCCGTCCATCAGGACGCCGTACAGGAATTGCTTCATCCACGAGTGGTATGGAAACCGGCATCCAGCGCCTTCGAGGTTCTTCACTACGTATCGACCGCAAGAGCCCCACTTGACCTTCTTGCCGAAGAGCTTCTGGTCGGGGATCTGTGCGTCCCTATTGCCATCCTCGAAGAATTGCTCCTCGTCGAAGACCATACCCACCGCAGCTTGTCCAGACAGACAGACGAGCAACGACACAATTCTCAGTAGATTCAACACGACAGCCTCCCCTATTGTTCGGGATCGAGCTTCCAGATGCTCTGGTCTCCCGAACTTAGGACATAGCCGCCATCGGAAGTCTGTTGGCCGAATTCGAGGCCGGTGCGGGCCTCGAGTGTTTTCGTCCACAGCGTGTCTCCCTGTGAGTTGGTCCTCACGACACGTGCATGGTCCAGATTGTCGAGCGTGATGGTGCCGGAAATGACGAAACCGCCGTCACTGGTCGGCCTAACGCACCGTCCGTCGGATTCTTGGCCATCGGTGAACACCTTCTTCCAGGCAAGGTCGCCGTTCGCATTCGTCTTGAGCAAGACCAAGTTGAACGGCTTGAAGTATCTCAGTATTCCAGCGGCGCGCGCGATGCCCGTCGCAACAAAGCCGCCACCTTGAGCCTCGCAGACGGAGAACATCACTAGCACGTCCGGATAGCCTCGCCTCCAGATCTCATCGCCAAAGGCGTTAGTCTTCAGCAGAACCTCTGAGGCCATGATGTAGCCGCCGTCCGAGGTCTGCCGAACAGGGATGTTGGCATTCCATTGGCCGTAGGACCCATCGTAGCTCTTCCGCCATTCAGCTCTGCCATCCGAGTCCAACTTCAGAACAAAGAGGCTATCGTCCACGGACCATAGCCCGCCTGTGACATATCCGCCATCGGCTGTTTGCTCGACGTTGTAGTTCGTGGCACCCCAGAAGTCCGAGAACAACCACATCTGGTTCCCAGTTGAGTCCAACCTGAACACCGTGACCTTGTCGGAGTCGCCGCTCCCCCCAGCTAGTACGAAGCCTCCGTCCCGGGTTTCGCTCACAGAACACGCATATCCAGTCTTGCCGGCATCAATGCTTCGCTGCCACTCGGTGTTGCCCGAACCGTCTAGCTTGAGCAGATGTACGTCATGCTCACCGCGGCTCGGAGTCACGCTGCCTGCGGCTATGAAACCGCCGTCTCGCGTCTGTACGACCTGGGGAATCCAAGTATCATAGGCTTGGAAAGTCCTCTCCCACTGCACCGGCGGTGGCTCAACGGCCAGAGCCGGACACGCGGCCATGAGCACGGCCGCAACGAGCCAACCTGCACTGCTTCTCACCTTTCCTCCTTTGGCGCGTTCAGCGCCCGGATACGGAGCATGTGCGGACCGGTGTCGAGAAGTCTGAAGCGGCGGGACCCCGCTTTGCCGCTCTCGGCACCCCCTATTGCCCGGATTGTAACTCCTCGTCTTTCGGAGTCAAGCAGAACGGTGAGAACCTGTCAGAGGCGAGTCGGCCACTCCTGCTGTCGGCAAGCCTGAAGAGGGCCACAGGGCAAGCGCTGAGGATTCAGGACTGAGGACAGTAAACCGAACACGGTTGCTGGGGGGCTTTGGTCAGGTCTGATTGCGGAGGTGTGCGCGCGGAGTTCAAGCCGGGTCCGGTTCAGGCGAGACGGGCTGAGAAGAGATGGGCGAGCTAGTTGCGGCGACCGCCAGCGTAGCGGAAGTGACCGATGACCGGCCAGTTGAACAGGCAGTCTTCAAGGTCCGGGCCGCGCATGTTGCGACCGATGTTGTGGACGACCATCGGATTCGTCGCGGTCGATTCCGACTTCCAGACTACCATGCCGATGTGAGTCAGGCCCGGCGCAAGCTGCCAGGCGACGATGTCGCCCGCGCGATAGTCAGCGGCAGAGCTTGAGACGGCGAGCGCCGCATCCTGCCGCCTGAAGAATCTCGTCAGGTTGGGTACGCGGCGGTGGTCAACGCTCGCGTCGGCCCGCGAGATGCCGTAGCTCCGGGGATTCGCGACGATATCCTCGTGGAGGAGCTTCTGCAAGTCCAGGCCAACGCGGCGATAGGCACGGATGATGACGTCCGTGCAAACGCCGATAGTATCGGCCACATCGCCGTTCGGATAGGGAATGTGGTAGTAGGAGGGATCGTACCAGACCCTGTGCTCCAACTGCGCAAGAGCCGCGGCAGCCAGGCGGTCGGAGAAGGTTGACTCAGCCTGCGGCGCTGCTGGCTGAGCCAGCAGAAGCAGGACCAGAGCCAGATGCACGACCAAGTGTACCGATGGTCTTCGCGTGAGCAAGATGCTCCACCTCCCTTCTGTTCCCTCCCCCTTGAGGGGGAGGGAAGGGTGAGGGCGACGCGGGTGAGCCAATGTTGGCACGGATTTCGTGGAGCTCGGTCCGCAGCAAAGCGCTCTTTGACATTCGTCCGCGTCGGGCGAGAATGCTGCCATGGACATCCGCAGCGTCACGCCCACCCTCTGCCGCCTGCTGGGCATCGACCCGCCCGCTGCCTGTAAGGCTCCACCGATAGAGTCCGTGCTTGATGCTTGGAGCTTGAGGCTTGAGGCCGCTCCGCTAGACCGCGTCCTCATCTACGGCGCAGACGCCATTGGCCGTGTCTTCCTTGACAACCATCTTGACCTGAAGAAGCGGCTTGTTGCGGCCTCGGACGTGCAGGTCGAACTGCGGGCGATGATTCCGCCCAAGACCCCGGTCTGCTTCGCTTCGGTGTTCACGGGCGCTCCGCCCGAGGTCCATGGCATCAGGAAGTACGAACGCCCGGTGATCACTTGCGACACGCTATTCGACGCGCTGGCCCGTGCCGGAAAGCGCACGGCCATCGTCGCGGTCAAAGACTGCAGCATGGACATCATCTTCCGCAACCGGGCAATTGACTACTACACCGAAGCGGATGACGCCGCGGTGCTCGATCGCTCCCTGCAACTACTCAAGGACGATCGGTACGACTTCATCGTCTCCTACAACCAGGGATATGACGACGAACTGCACCGGACGAGCCCGGACAGCCCCGAGGCGGTGGCCGCGGCGACCCGACACGTCGAGACATTCATGCGGCTGTGGCAGGCAACCGAAGAGCACTGGGCCACGTACAGCCGCGCGCTCGTGCTCGTCTCAGACCACGGGTCGCACTTCGATGCTGCAAAGGGCAGAGGCGATCACTGCGACGACATTCCCGAGGACATGGATGTCCTGCACTTCTGGCGGCTGCGGCAAGCGGCCCATCCCGATGGCAGCGAGCGCGCGCGCCAGGCTTGGGATGAAGCCGCTGAGACCTGGGAGGACTTCGTCGAGTCGGGCAAGGACTGGTACCGGCATGGGCTGCACGGCCCGGCCCTGATGCGCGCATGCGGCGAAGTGAAGGGTCTCCGCGTCCTCGACCTAGGGTGCGGCCAGGGGTACTTCACACGCCAGCTCGCCCGCGCCGGCGCAGAGGCCTGCGCGGTGGACATCTCGAAGCAGCAGATCGCGAACGCACTGAAGCACGAGCAAGCTGAATCGCAGGGCATTGAATACCGGGTTTCGGATGCGGCCGCCGTCGCCGAACTGTGGCCGGCCGGCAGCTTCGACCTTGTCGTTGCCTGCATGTCACTGCACGACATGCCGGATCCGGGCGCCGCGCTCCAGGCCGCGAGGCGCGCGCTCAAGGACGGCGGCAGATGCGTGTTCTCTGCTTCGCACCCGGTCATGGATGCGCCGCTGCGAGGCTGGGAGCGTGACTCGGCCGGGCGCAAGGTGATGTACCGGCTGGGGCGCTACTTCGACGCTGGGCCGACGGTCTGCCACTGGACCATGAGCCGGCTCAATCGCTATTGGACCACGCCGATTGTGCGGCTCACGATTGAGGGCTGGAGCGAGGCAATCGAGCAGGCCGGATTCCTCATCCGGCGCATCTACGAGCCGCGGCCGACCCTTGAGGATGTCGCGCACGCGCCCCAGCTTGACGACTGCCGCGACTTCCCGTCGTTCCTGGTATTCGATCTCGTGACAAGCAAGGCATGAGGGTTCTCTGTCTCGGCGACAGCCTGACGGAAGGCACGGTCGGGGTCGGGTTCATCCCGTTCCTCGAAGAGATGCTGCAGGGGCATCGGTATGTGAACCTGGGCGTCAACGGAGACACCATAGCCGGGCTCCGTCGTCGGGCCGAGCGACTGCAGGAGCGAGGCGATGCGGCTATCGTCTGGATCGGCACCAACGACGTGATGATGCACCCGGACTGGGTCACCAACAGTGCAGCTGCGGAAGAGGACTACCGGGTGCTGCTGCGGACGGTGGCCGCAAAGGCCGGGGTCACGTTCGCGGTATCGCCGCTGATTGCCGGGGACGACTGCGCGGAGATGTACGACTACTCGCTGGGTCGAGCCGGCGAAATGGTCCGGCGGCTGAGCGACGAAGCCGGCTGTCGACACGTGGACATGCAGGCGTCGTTTGCCTGGCGAAGTGGCCGCGAGTTCACCATCGACGGCGCACACCTGAATGCCGCCGGCGCCCGTTTGGTGGCAGAGATTCTCGCAGAGCATCTTCGCAAGGCCCTGATCTGAGTTCGGGCTCCTGCGCCACGGTACAGGAGCACCAGGAGGCCAGGTGCCGGATTCCGGACCTGCCGGATACCGGGCGCTGCCGATCGCGTAGCGCGACGACCGCGCGCGCGCCCTCCGTGTCCGTCCGGATCCTCGCTGCGCCCTTGTGTCTTGGCAGTGAGTTCCCGTGTCGGTTTCAAGGTACGACACTCCTCCTTGACTGTCTGATGCCCTCTGGTAGATTTTCGCACGCGGGTTCATTGCGAGTGCTGCCGGTATGGATCTCAGTCGCTCCCAGGCAGAGGGGGCGGCACGTGTTCTTCTCGGCTCGAGTTCCGGTGTGAGATCACACAGACATTGTTGCTGCGTTTCCTTTCGGCCAGGAGGCCGCGGTAGGCATCGAGGATCACCCGGGCGGGGCTATGACAGCTGATGACTTCAACCTGGAGTCTCGCTTCCCGACAATGTGGATCGCCTGCGGGGCCCGGATTCTATCGGTACCGGAGGGACGCTCTTGCCCGACCGAAGGGCAGAGGAGGGGGTCTCGGGATCGTGGCACGAATCAGTATCGGCCCGGAAGTACCGGTACTGAGTGAACATGGCAAGACAGGAGGTAGGTGTGCGCCAACAGCGAAGTTCTGGCAGGGTCCCCAAGTGGCCGTTTTCGGTCCTTCTGCTGCTCTCGGTTTTCGGAGCAGGAACCTCCAGAGCCCAAGAGGGACGCGGCACGGCCTTGGTCATCAAAGGGATGGCCCAGTATGAAGACAGCGCCCTCTTCGAGGCCGCCATTGCGACTCTCGATCAAGCTGTGAAATCCCAGCTCAGCTCCCGCGACTCTACACGTGCCCATTTCTACCTGGCCTTCTCCAACTACAAACTGGGGCGGCAGGAGGAAGGGAGCAGGTTCTTAAGGATGATCGCACAGCGGGATCCCGAAGCGAAACTTCCTGTCGGGGCCGAGGAGTTTGCGGAGGAGTTCCAGCGAATCAGGCAGAACCTGAAGGAAGGGATTGTTGTCCCAATTGAACAGCCCCCACCGCCACCTGCCGACACAGCTCCGCCGCCCAGGTCACAGCCGCCGCGTGAGAGCGTCTCCGTGAAGTCCCCGGTATACACGGCACCCCGCCCCGGCAACTATATCATCGGCGCGTCCGCAGGCGCTCTGCTGGGACTGGCGGCATACTCCACTTCGGTGCTGTTCGACAATTTGGCTGCGGACAAGGTCAAGGCATATGGCGGAGCAAGCGATTCGGCTTCTGCTGCCAGGATGAAGGACGAGGCCTTCCGGTATCACTCTCTGGGAAACGTTTTCTACTATTCTTCATATCCTCTGATAGCACTCGGATTCTACGTCGGGCTGAGGATGTCGGAGAGACTCTTCCCCGAAAAGGTCGCTTTCCTGGGAGACGACAGCCCGACTAGAGTCTATTGTTCGTTGGACAAGGACCTGAGCCTCTCCGTGGGGTTGAGGAGGAGCATATGGTGAGATTCGTTGTGACCTTGGTCTGCGGGGCATTGGTCGTCTGCGCCTGCCGGTCTGACCTGGATTTTCCCCCCAGGCTGGTGACCGGTCCGGTTTCGGACACGGCCGGGCTGATTCCGGCGCTTCCAGATTCGGGAGCTGTGCATATCGGCAAGAATGGCTACAGGGCATTTGACCTCGGGGCCATTGTGGCGGACGAAGATGATGCGGATTCAACCATCACGTGGTCGTTGACCCCCGGGCCCGCGTTGGAAGTGAGACTCTACAGCGACACGGCGAGAATAGGACCGGTTCCCAACCAGGTTTGCACGAGCTACGTCGTCTTCACTGCTACAGACCCGGGCGGTCTGAATACCAGCAGGACGTGTCCCATTTCGGTCTTTGAGTTCCTGATTCACCTTGACTCGGTGGTGATGGACCCAAACAGCGTGAGGCAAACGGTGATTGACTATGACTACAGGCCCGACCTGAGAGCCGGGCTCACATGGGACCAACCCGTTTGCGATCCAGCCTGGTTGCCGCAGTGCTCGTTGACGGATTCATCCGGGGCGAAGATCCTCAGGTTGACGACGGGTGATTCAGTTGGCACGACGGGGATCTACCTCAGGGTCAATGACCCGGCCAACCACGTCGATTTCCATCATAGTATCCAGGTGACGATTGAGTAGATGCCGCGGCCTCGGTGTGCCGGAGTTGCCGAAGTGATGAAGGAGCAAGAGTGAAACATCATGTCCTCGCGTGTTTAGTGGCAGTTGCCATGGCGGCAACGCAGCTGGGTGGGCAAAGTGCTGCCAGACCAAAGAACAGCGCCGCGTCTCCAAGAGGGGGAGCGAGCCTGGATGTCCGAATACCTCAGCTCATCGCCTATCAGGGGAAACTCACGGATTCCACGGGCCGGCCGGTCGATGACGGCAGCTACGTCATGATCTTCTCGCTCTCCGCGGATTCGACCGGGAGTTCTTTCTGGCATGAGACTCAGACGGTCGAAACCCAGGGAGGGCTCTTCAGCATATTGCTTGGCAGCAAGGTTCCCATATCCGCCGGCATGCCCCAAGCCGGGTGTTACCTGGGCATCCGGGTTCTCCCTTCTACCCAGGAGTTCCGCCGTCAGAGGATGGTGAGCGTGCCCTTCGCATTCCAGGCGGACAACTCCGACAAACTGCAGGGCAGAGATAGCGCTGCCCTGGACGGCGTGTATGTAAGTCACACCGATACGAACGCCGTTGCATCGGCCTTGATAGCGGATAGCACGATAGCCAGGGTTGATGTCGCCCCCGGCTTCACCGCCCCCTATGCCGATACTGCTGACTATGCCCGGCTGGCTTCCGACAGCGCCAGGGTCGCCGCCAACGCCTATCTGCTGCAGGGCAAGGACACCAGTGCCCTCTGGAACGCGAAGACGCTGCAAGGCAAGGATACTGCGGGTTTCGTCCGGACCGGCCAGCCCGACGCGGTGGCCAGCGCCATGATTGTACCCAATACGATTGTCAGGGCGGACGTGGCCACCAACTTCAAGTCGCCATACGCGGATACCGCGGACTACGCGACCTCAGCCCCGGCTTCGGACAGCGCGCGTGTAGCCGGCAACTCCTACCTGCTGCTTGGCAAGGACACAACCGCCCTCTGGAATGCGAAGAAGCTCCAGGGCAAGGATACGACAGGCTTCGTCCGAGCCGGGCAGGCGAATTCAGTTGCTACCGGGATGATTACTAACGGAGAGGTGCAGACTGCAGACATTGCCGATGCGAATGTGACGACGGTCAAGATTGCGGCCAGTGCGGTTGACTCCGCAAAGATAGCAGACGGTTCGGTGACAGGCGCTGACATAAAGAACGGAACCATCACGACGGCAGACATCGCGGCCAGCGGTGTCATCGCCGGGACATACGGCGACGGATACCATGTTGCCCGGATCACGGTCGACTCCGCCGGCCGCCTGACTTCGGCTTCAGATACGACGATTCTCGGCGCGTCGCCCACCGGTCCGGCTGGAGGCGACCTGACCGGCAACTACCCGAACCCGACGATAGCCGCAGACAAAGTCACGTCGGCCAAGATTCTCGACAATACGGTTGCCGCGGCGGACCTGGCGACAACGGGTGTTGCCGCTGCAACGTACGGCAGCGCGACGCAGGTCGCGCAGGTCACGGTCAACGACAAGGGTCAGGTTACCAGCGCGGGAAACATGACGATCTCGGGTGTGCCTCCGGGCGGCAATGCCGGTGGCGACCTGGCCGGCAGCACGTACCCTAACCCGACAGTCGCCGCGAGCGCGGTGACGTCAGGTAAGATACTCGATGGTACGATTGCGGCGGCCGACATCGGGGCTGGTGCAGTGACGACGACCGGGATTCTGGACGGCACGGTGGCCACGGGCGATATTGCCGACAACGCGGTGGTGACGGTGAAGATCGCCCCCAACATGGTGACCACGGCGAAGATCGAGCGCAACGCGAACACGGGGTATGTGCTCACCTCTACCGGCAGCGGCAGCGATCCGTCATGGCAGGCGGTTCCGGCGGCTCCCGATCACCAGGGTGATGTTACAGGGTCGCACGCTGCAACCGTTATTGCCGCCAACGCGGTCACTTCGGGCAAGATACTCGACGGAACGATCGCGGCGGCGGACCTGGGCCAGATGGGCGCGGCCAGCAATCAGGTCATGAAGTGGAACGGCAGCGCGTGGGCGGCGAGGAACGACAGCGGAACGGTGGTGGGCGTATCCCAGGCCACAGGCGTCATCTGTTCACCAAATCCGATAACGGGCACCGGCACGGTCGCGTTTGACCAGGGCTACGGCGACGGCCGATACGTCAACGAGGCCCAGGGCAGTTCGATCACCAGCTCCATGATCGTACCCAACACGATCGTCAGGGCGAACGTGGCCGCCAACTTCAAGGCACCCTACGCCGACACCGCGGACTACGCGACCTCAGCCCCGGTTTCAGACAGCGCCCGAGTCGCCGGCAACTCCTACCTGCTGCTTGGCAAGGACACAACCGCCCTCTGGAATGCCAAGACGCTGCAGGGCAAGGATACGGCAGCACTCTGGAACGCGAAGGCTTTGCAGGGCAAGGACACTACGGCGCTCTGGAACGCAAAGACACTGCAGGGCAAAGACACCACCGGCTTCGTGCGTACGGGCCAGGCCAACTCGATCACCAGCGGAATGATAACCGACAACAACGTCACTCTGAGCAAGACCGAGCGGGGAACCAACTCAGACTCGGGGAAGGCGATACTATCACAGGGCTCCGGCAGCAACCCTGTCTGGGGATATCCGTCAGCGGTCGGCAACACCTCACCGACGACGATGCAGTCGTTAAGGTTCGGGACGGTCAGCGTCGATTTCCCAAGCACAAGCGGGCCTGCATTCGTCGAGACGACCGCCACCATCACCGGGGCTGCGGTCGGCGACCTGGTCTTTGTGACCAGCACGTCTAGTTTCAATGCCGGCTTCATACTCTGCGCTACCTGTGAGGTGACGAGCGCCAATACCATCAGAGTTCGTGCCTACCTTCCCGGCAGCAGTACTATCGATCCGGATGCCGACAGCATGCGCTACGTTCTGATCAAGCCGTGAGGCACCTACAGGGAGGAGTCATGGGTTACCTTCTTCTCTGCGTCTGCTTGTGGGCAGCCGGTCCGGTTGCATCCCGGCAGGGCTTGTCACGGGTTTCGTCGGACAACCTGGCGGCGGGTGGCCTGGGCTGGTACACCTTCACGTCCGCCGGGGTCCTCTGTGACAAAGCCGGCCCCTATGCTCTTTCGGGCTGCGTTTCCCAGGCTCCAATCCAGACGCTCGGGTCTGACCACGCCGGCCCGTTCTACATCATCGGCGGTTTCTGGAGTTCGGAATTCAGCGCCGGGCTCAACCGCAACCGGGGCGAGGTCCTGGCGGCATCGCACCCGCCCGGAGCTTTCAAGCTGTACCGCAACACCCCGAACCCCTTTCGCGTGACCACGAGGATCGCCTACGACCTTCCGGTCAGGAGCAAGGTCCTCCTCCGTATCTACGACGTGGCCGGCAGGCAGATCACCAGGCTGGCTGACGGCTGGCAGGAAGCCGGGCGGTACAACCTGACCTGGGACGGTAGGGACAAGCGGGGGCGTGCCTGTCCCACCGGCGTCTACTTCTGCTCTCTGAAGACCGAGGACTCCGCCGCCGTGAAGAAGATGCTCATGGCCGAATGATGCTGGAGTAGCTCTGCACGCGGTGCCGTGCGCGGGCGGGTTTCCCGCCCGCGAGCATTCAGCGAGCCTGAAACGGAATCGACGGATTCGAGACGCGCGCGGTTACTGCGTCGAGTTCGCGGCGCAGGTCCGCCGTATCTGAAGCGGTGAGAGTCGAGTCCGCGCCGGAGGCGAAGCCGGCCAGTGCCTCTCGGATGGCCAGCACTCGGTAGCGGCCGGGGAGTCGTTCGCTCTTGTAGATATAGGTCGGCGTGAAACCCGCGTCAACGATCCGCGTTCCGGATTTGTCCCGGGCGAGTTGCACATCCACAATCAGGCCGGTGCGGGTGTTCGGGTAACTCTGCCCGCAGTAGAAGTTGCCGAGGCTGTAGGTCAGGACCGGCATCCTGAACGGCGCGCTGTCCGGGCGGACTCCTTCCACCATTCCGGCCGGCTCGACTACGTGCGGGTGGGAAGAGACGACGAGGTCGACGCCAAGGCCGGCAAGGAAGCGGGCGGTGCGAACCTGCTCGCTGGTCGGAGTCAGGCGGTACTCCTCGCCCTGGTGCAGCATCACGATGGTGAAGTCGACCTTGAGGCTCTCGGCCCGGCGAACGTCCTCTGCCATTCTCGCCGTATCGATAAGACTGACCATCCAACGCTCTGGTACCGGCAGGCCATTCGTGCCGTACGTATAGGACAGAAGTGCGATGCGCAGGCCGTTCTTCTCGAGAACCAACGGTCGTCCGGCTGCGGCCGGCGACGAGAATTCACCTGCATGGAGCAGCCCCAGGCTGTCGAGCAGGCGGATGCGCTCAGCCAGGCCCTTTCTACCGCCGTCCATGATGTGGTTGGTGGCAAGACAGATGTCGAACCCGGCGCGCTTCAGCGTGTGGAGCAGGCTGGCGGGCGAGCGGAAAAGCGGGTAGCCGCGATAGGGCGGTGTATTCGAGAACTCCCCGCCCAACCAGCAGACCGCGAAGTCCGCGGAGTCGAGCCGGGATTTGACCTGCGAGAAGACCGGGTCGAAGTTGAATTCCTGCGTGCCTTCGTCCCGCGCCGCGGCGATGTTCTGACTGTGCAGGAAGACGTCCCCGCAGAACGCGAAGGTGACGGAGTTCGTGCCCGGCGCAGCCGCGCCCGCGCCGCAGCCGCCGACAGTCGGCAGGAGGACGAGGAATAGCACAGGCAGCACTGTCGCTCGGGGCTGATTCAATGCCAGGCATCGTACCCCGAGTGGGTGTCCTCGTCAAGACAACCGGAGCACAAAGCGCGTCGGACGCGCAAGTCAGAGGTCAAAAGGCAGAAGCCAAGAGGCAAGACACCCAAGACTGCTGCGAACTTGGCGATCTCAGGACAGAGGCGGCGAAAGGCAAGCGACGAAGCTGGAAGTGCGAATCCTGCACTGTTACACAGGGACCGCAGAGGACAATGAAGCTCGAATACCGGGAAATGACGAATTGCAGCATTCGGGTTTCAACCGTCATTGGCCGCAACGGCCCCTGTCCTACAGCACGTGCTTCGGACTTCGGGCTTGCGCGTCGGGTCTCGGCCACAATCTTGAATCGGCTGCGGATTCTGGTAGATTGTGGCCGCAAGGGCCCGTAGCTCAGTTGGTCAGAGCAGCTGACTCATAATCAGCTGGTCGTCCGTTCGACCCGGACCGGGCCCATTCCACTGCAGATTCAAGATTGTGGATTCTGGATTCCTAGCATGAGCGGCCGGGGAAGGCAGCTTTCCCCGGCCGCTTCTGGACTTCGCCGCTCGCTGTCAGCTCTCCCAGGGCTCCATCGCCGGCCATTGTCATTTACACTTCTGACTTTGGCCTTGCGCCCTCGCCCCGGGCGAGGCGCTCTACGGCGCTACCGGCGCGACGACGTTGAAGACGTCGGTGCGGATGGCCTGCAGCACGGCCTCGGTCAGGCCGCGCGCCTTCCACTTGGCAATCAGAACCGCCGCTTCCTTCGCGAGCGACTCACCGGAGATGTCCGAACGGCTCAGCTTCCACATCTCACGTCCGAAGCACAGGTAGAACGGGTACTGGATGGTCGGCACTCCGGCTCCATCACAGACCTGCTTGACCTGCAGCTCCATGGCCGCGATCAGGGGCATGACTGCGCTCACGTTCTGGAGCATCGTCGGTCGCTTCTCGGTCAGGATCGCGTTGACGCGCTCGAGATTGTACTTCTCGTTCCAGTTGGCGATTCGCTTGGTGGGGTCGATTGGCATGTTAGTCACCTCCTTTCGGCAACGAGATTGGCATCCTTACCATGGCGGATGCCGGTTGCGGCCTCGGTCCGGGCCAGGCGTGGCCTTCGCCTGCTGCCGGCCCTTCCTGAGGCAAATCGTGAATCTGAAGTCTGCAATCTACAATCTGACATGGGCCCGCTGCCTGTCCTCGCCCAGGGTTAGTCATTAGTAATTGGTGATTCGTCATTGTCTTGTCCCAATGTCGGCTATGAGCTGTCTCACCACGTATCCCGTATCGCTCCCCTCGACAAAGTCCTGATACTGCCAGAGAAGTTCAGCCAGAGCGGCTTCCATCAGCCTGCGGCGCAAGCTCTGAAGCTGCTTCTCCTGACAGGCCAGCAACGCCAGCGCCCTGCGTCCCCTCGTCGTCCTCGGGACGAGGCTTTCCGCCCTCCGATTCAGCTCGAGCATCTCATCCACTCGGTCTGCCTCGGCAGCGAGGTGGGCCGCTGTCATTGTTGCTTGGTCTTTGTTATGTGTCATCACTGGTATTAGAGAAGATGGACGTGCCGAACGTAACACACTTCACTCGCTGCACGAAAACCGGTTCAGTCCCGGTTCTCGCTAGAAAGGGAAGAGGCCCGGTTGCCCGGGCCTCTTGGTTCAGAAGTAGGCTACTTCTTCCGCTTGCGGGGTTTGCTCTTGCGCGTCGACTTCTGCGCCTGAGGTCCGTTGGCGTGCTTCTTTCGGTGTGCCCGGGCCGGCGCTACCTCTTCGATGGTGTCGAGCACGACCACCTCGCGTTCACAGACACGCCGTGACGTCGGCTGGACGTGGTCGGTCCGGCTTGTACGCCGTCCTGCCATGCCCTGTCCGAGCACGATCCTGTGTGCGTGTTCCGACCGCTCGATCACGCTCAGCAGCTTTGCCAGGAGCGAGTCGAATGCTTCCTTCTCGTCGGTGCCGTCAACTACCAGCACGACCTCTTCTCCCGGCTCCGGCCCCAGGGTCATGACCTCGATGTCGTCCTTGCCGTTGGCTGTCTCGCCGCTGGTGCTGAGTGTCACCCCGGAGGCGAACCGACGGGCCGCCAGCGCGAAGGCGATTGCGGCTTCCGCGCTCCAGCCTTCGACTGCGACCGCAACTCTCGTCATGCCTTCCTCCCGTCGCGCTTCTCCTTCAGCACCGCTCGGCCGCGCATCACGTGTCCGCGGACGTTCGCTTCGCTCGTGCCGAGCACCTGTGCTATCTCGCCGAACGAGAACCCGGCGAGAATGTGCTGGAACACCTCTCGCGTCTGCGGTGGCAGCAGCTCGTGGATGTCCTTTGCCACCTCACGCAACCGCTCGCGCGCCTCATGGTCCTTCTCCGGCGTGTGCTGCCTGCCGGTGAACACCGACTGCTCGATCTGGTCCAGCCAGCCGGTTTCATTCGGTCGGGAAGCATCCGGCTCATCCGGGTCGGCGGAGTCAGCGGTTGTTTCCGACTCGAAATCGACCTCTCGTCGGGCAGCCACTGCCCTCGTTCGCTGCTCCCTCAGCAGCCGGTTCTTGAAGATGCAGTAGAGCCAGGTGAAGAACGTGGACTGGCCTCTGAACGTGCCGATGTTGTTGAAGGCATCTGCAAGCGAGTCCTCGACCACGCGCCGGGCGCGTTCGAGGCTGTGCAGTGCCTGGGCGGCGTGATCCAGAAGCCCGCCGCGGTACTTCCTATCAAGCTCTTCAGCCGCCGTGTGGCCGGCCAGCATTCGGGTAACGGATTTTCCGTCCGGGTCCCCGGGCCGGCAAGGCCCTCGCGGCTTCTCAGTTTCGCTTTCGATCACTTGCTCCTCCTTTAGGCTAGTCATCTCCGATCTCATGTCAAACGATCACCTTTTCCCGGATTCCGAGGCTATGGCCACGAAGTCACGAAAGAGGATGAAACGGGCCTTTAGAACCGCCGATACACGCCGACCAGCGCCGAATGGGTATTCTGGGTCCGAGACCATATCTGCGTTGGCCCCAGTGGCCCCTGTCCGACAGCGCATCTGCAGTCCAATTCTGTCCGGCTCCGTCGATCTCGTATTCGTTTCGTGTCCTTCGTGCTTTCGTGGCTTTGGCTTCGGTTCCGGCCCCTGCCCGTGGCAGAGGGGAAGTAGAGCGACCACGAAGGCACGAAGTGTTCTACAGCAGGCTGTTTGTTGGCCGGACCGCGGCCCGGCTCCTCGCCTGTTGCGTCCTCGTGCCCCCGTGGCCGCATTCATGCTTGTTCCTCCTTTCAATTTGTACCTGTCAACACTCTCAGGCCAGGTCTCGCCCGAGAATCTCACTGACTCGTGGTGGGCATCTTCGTCGGCGACTCAGACTCCACCAAGCTGACTTCAGGTCTCCGGTCGATCCGGACTCTCAATCTGTGTCCATCTGCGTTCATCTGTGGTTCACCTTCCGCTTCCGGGCTCCTCCAGCGACTCGACCAGCTTGACAACCGCGCATTTCACCTTGTCCAGGATAGCCGGGTCCAGCCCGCGCGCCTGCCACTTAAGCCGGACGAAGCCGCACTCCACATCCCGGACCGAAGAAGGCACATTGCGCCAAACCCGGTACACCTGGCGGCCGAAGTCCATGTACCAGACCTTCATGATCCGTGGAACGCCGGCTACGTCTGTGACCTCGCCAACGCACTTCTCGACCTGGCAGAGTATCACGGTCTGGGCCTTGTAGCGCTCGCGCATCGACTCGGCCTTGTCCGCCAGGATCGCGGCAATGCGGTCCGGATTGTACTTCGTCTTCCAGCGTTCAATCCTGCGCCTGCTTCGCTCCGCCGCTCGTTCCTCGACGGTCGAGCTCGTCACTGACTTGTGTCCCAGGCCGCCTTCGGACGGTGGGTCATTCGTCATTCGGTCTTCGGGCTTCGAGTTTGTGTTCTTCATATTGGCCTCACTGGTATTAGAGAAACCACAACCCCAAAACGTAACATACAACCTCGTTGTTTCGTACATCGTCCATCGCTCATCGTCGGTCATTGCCGCTAAGTCATTCTCCTTCCGTCCCTTCCGCACTTCTGACTTCTAGCATCTGACATCTGACTTCTGACTTCGCCTGTCCTCAGAAACCATCCCCTGGGCGGTAGGGGTAGCTCCTGCACCCGGAGCGGCCTCTGGAGCAGCCCTCGCTCCGGGCTTCGCAGCAGTAGTTGCAGTACCGCAAGGAACGACTACCGCTCTACCCTTCGGAGCCGCATCCGGTGCGGCTCTCGCTACAGCCGCTGCTCATCCGGTCGCTCCAGCACCCGCAACAGGTGCGAGTCCTCCACCTTGTGAAGCCCTCGCTTCACCACCCGCTCCAGCCTCCGCTCCGGCTACCACAACAGCCACCGCATCAGCGCCCGCTCCGGCACCCGCAACAGCCCACAGAATAGCTGCCGCCCCAGCCATCATTCCTCCGTCCGGAACAGCCACCGCAACAGCGACCGCATCGGGGCCTGGCTGGCTGCACCGACTGACACCGGGACCATTCCACACCGCAGCTTGACTTTGGCAGGCTTTCCGGCTATAACCTCGTCGTGTCTGGCGGATTCCTGGTTCGATGGGACTGAGCGAAGCTGACGCGAGAATCGTGATTGACCGCCTGCTGCGCGAGGCAGGCTGGGACCCCGAAGACAAGTCGCAGGTCAAGACTGAACGGCCGGCGGCGAGGAGTGCGGCGTTCGTGGCTGAAGGCAAGGACGGCCGCGAGTTCATCACCGGCGACAACGCGTCCTCAGGCCGCTCCGATTACGTGCTCTACGACAGCCGAGGTCGACCCCTGGCAGTAATCGAAGCCAAGTCAGCAGACATCAACCCCTACACGGCGAAGCAGCAAGCTCGCGAGTACGCCGAGTCTATCAACGCGCCGTTCATCTTCCTGTCCAACGGCGAACTCACCTACTTCTGGGACTACAAGTACGCTGACGCCGAACTGGTCGCGTCCCTCTACTCGCGCCGCGACCTCGAACGCCTGCGCCACCTGCGCTCTGAAGCCAAGCCGCTCGCGACAATCCCTATCCCCAAGTTCTACGTGCGCCTCGGTGAGCAGCGCGAAGTCCGCGACTACCAGCGGAACGCGATGCGCGCGCTTGACCACGCCATCGAGATGGACAAACGGCGCTTCCTCATCGAACTACCCACCGGCACCGGCAAGACCGATATCGTCTGCCTGTATCTCAAACGCCTGTTCCAGGCCGAACGGGCCGAGCGCATCCTCTTTCTCGTCGACCGTGAAGAACTGGCCAAGCAGGCTATCGCCGCGATTCAAGACATTCTAAACCAGTACTCAAGCTACTGGCTCAGGGCCGGCATGGTCACTCAGGAACAGCAGATCACGGTCTGTCTCCTCCAGACGATGATCAACCGCCACCAGGAGTTCTCCAGTGGCTACTTCGACGTCGTGATCGCCGACGAGTGCCATCGTTCCATCTATGGCTCCTGGCAGGCCGCGCTGACCCACTTCAACGCTTTCCATGTCGGTCTGACCGCGACGCCCGCGCCCTACATCGAGCGGAACACGTACCTGTTCTACGGATGTCAGGAAGGCAAGCCGGACTTCACGTTGCCAATCCAGAAGGCCTTCCATGACGGACACCTCGTGCCCTACAAGTTCGCCAAGGGCATCACCAAGATCATCGCCGAAGGCGCGGACGTGGACGATGAACATTACGACCCGGCCGAGTTCGAGCGCAAGTGGACCAACGAAGACTCAAACCGCAAGATGATGGCCGAGTTCGACGCCATCGCCTGCCGAGACTACCTTGACCTCGCGCCGGGCCAGAAGACCTGCCCCGGCAAAGCGGTTGTCTTCGCCATCTCCAAGCACCATGCGGCTCGGCTGTGCCATTACCTCAACGCTCTGCATCCAGAACAGCATGGCAACTACGCCGAAGTCATAACCTCGGATGTAGCCGGAGTCGACGCAGTCATGAGCCGGTTCAAGCTCGAAGTCTACCCGCAGGTCGCGGTCAGCGTGGACATGCTCACCACCGGCTTTGACCTGCGCGAGCTGCTGCACCTGGTCGTGTGCCGCCGAATCCGCAGCCCCATCCTGTATCAGCAGATACGTGGACGGGGCACGCGCACCGCACCGCACATCGGCAAGCGCGGTTTCGTCATCTACGACTTCTTCGGCAACCATGAATACTTCAACGATACGGAGACCAACGTCTTCACCGGCCAGGGCGGCTGGGGCGGTCAACGAGAACGTGGGCCGTGGAAGCCGCCGCGCGACCTGGTCGATCTGGGACTGCAGGATGAATGGCTCTACGCCGTCGCCTACGTCGAAGTCGGGCCGGAAGGTGAGCGGGTGGATAAGCACGAGTACCTGTCCCAGTGGGAGGAACTCGTCCGTCAGGTACTCAAGGACGACCCGGTCATCAGGAAGATCCGCTCCGGCAAGCCCCTGACGTCCAAGGAAGAAGACGCTTTGGTCCAGCGCCTCAACCAGCCCGACATGTTCTTCAACGAGGACAACCTGCGCCGTGCCTACCGCAGCCCGGGCGGCAATATCATCGAGTTCGTCCGCGCTGCCCTGGGAATGACGAAAGTGAAGTCCCGCGAAGAAGAGATTAACGAGAACTTCCAGGCGTGGCTTGTCGTCCGGGCATTCAAGCCCGAGCAGGCTCAGTATCTTGCGATGCTCAAAAGCCGTGGCGTGGCGCGGGGAAAGCTGGAACTGGACGACCTGTTCAAGCCACCGCTGGAGCACGTCCAGGCGGCAGAGTGTGGCGTCGCCCTGTTCGGCGAGGACGGACTGAAGGCCATCGTAGTCGAGATGAACGAAACCGTATTCGTTAGGCAGACCGCGTGAGGTTGAACAAGAACGGATACTCAGATGAACGCTGACTTACGCCAGAAGCTTGCTCGCATGACAGACATCCTTTGGGCCGGCGGGGTCGTGAACCCGGTCACTTATATCGAGCAGATCTCCTATCTCATCTACCTGAAGATGCTGGACGAGGAGGAGAACCGGCGCGAGTTGCAGGCGCGGATGGTGAAGAATGGCGGTACCAAGTCGCTGTACCCGCTGCAGGCCAAGCGCTTCCGTTGGACAGAATGGCGGTTCAAGAGTGGCGAGCCACTGCGCAACTTCATCCGCGACCAAGTCTTCCCCTACATGGCCTCGCTGGTGAAAGAAGCCCCGCAGATCTCCGAGTACTTCCGCGACGCGGTGCTTGAAGTCACCGACCCCAACGTCCTAAAGCAGGTCATAGACATCATCGATTCCATCGACTTCGCGAAGCTCGGCACCGACACCAAGGGCGACATCTTCGAGTACTTGCTCACGCACCTCGGCCAGTCGGCCTTGAACGGCCAGTTCCGCACCCCGCGCCAGATTCGGACAATGATGGTGCAGATGGTTGACCCGGATTTCGGCGACACTATCTACGATCCGGCCTGCGGCACGGGCGGGTTCCTGATTGACGCGGTCGAATACATCCTCGCCCGCTACTCGGAGAACCCGGTCGAAGTCCCCATCTACGGCGAGGAATGGCTGGAAGAGCGAGACCAGACCATCGCCGAGGCGAAGAAAGAAATCCCGAACCTTCAGACCTATCGCAAAGGCCCGGGCGAGAAACTGCCCGACTGGGCGCGGCTCGAAGCATCCATCTACGGTACAGATGTTTCGCGCTCCATTATGCGCATCGCTGTGATGAATCTCGTCCTGCACGGCATCCGCAAAGCGGGAGTGAAGCGCGCCAACTCCCTATCTGAGATGGGCGGGCTGACCGAAGACGACCTGCACCGTAGGTATAGGGTCATCCTGTCCAATCCACCATTCGCTGGTGTCCTGCTCAAGGAGTCAATACGCAAAGACCTGTCAACCTCTTCCAAGAAGAGCGAGCTGCTTTTCCTCGCGCTCATGATGGACGCGCTTGCACCAAGCGGAAGTTGCGCCGTCATTGTGCCAGATGGTTTGCTCTTCGGTTCCACGATTGCACACAGAGAGCTCCGCAAGAGGCTGCTGAAGGACTTTGACCTGTGGGCCGTCGTCTCTCTGCCTGCTGGTGTGTTCAAACCCTACGCGGGCGTGAAGACTGGGATCCTCGTCTTTCACCGCCCTCCCGAATCCGCCAGTCGCAGTTCGGCGGTCTGGTTCTACGAGGTGTCCAATGACGGATTCGACCCCGACAAGATCTCCGGCGGCGTCCGGCCCGAAACGCCTGAAAAGAACGACATCCCCGGCCTTCTCAAGGCGTGGTCGCAGTACAAAGATTCCGGCTTCAAGACCCCGCCCGGCATTGAAGCCAATACTGTGCTCAAGCCCGGCTCTGACCAGCCCAAGTGCTGGTGGGCCACTCATGCAACCATCGAGGACAACGACTACAACTTGGCCGCTGGGAGATACAAGCCGACCGTTGCGGAGAAGCCGCCCGACGACGACCCGCGCAAGCTCATCAAAGACGTCCTCGCCATCGAGGGCGATATCACCAAGGGTCTGCAGAAGCTATTGAAGGACGTGGAGGAGTCCTGACGCGACGGACCGTGGCCCGTCTTTCAAATGTACTGAACGTTCAGAATGGCTTTGCCTTCGATTCAGAGCTGTTCGCAGAGGGAGATGGAGTTCCCTTGGTCAGAATCCGAGATCTCCCTCGCAGTCGAACTGAGGCGACCTACACAGGTCCCTTCAGAGACGAATTCCTCATCCATGATGGCGACTACCTGATTGGGATGGACGGCGACTTTGGTTGCTACCAGTGGGGAGGACCTACCGCGCTGTTGAATCAGCGCGTCTGTCGGCTTACGAACTTTGCCCCAGTGGTGGAGCCGCGCTACATCTACTACTGGATAAACGACGAACTGGCTGCGATACAACACCGCACCGCATTTGTCACTGTGAAGCACCTGTCGTCGAAGCAGATTCTCGACCTAGAGATTGACCTTCCTCCCCTCTCCGAGCAGCGCCGGATAGTCGAGATTCTGGACCAGGCCGATGCGATTCGGAAGAAACGCACCGAGGCCGACAAACTGACCGAGCGTATCTTGCCCGCCCTCTTCTATCAGATGTTCGGCGACCCGGCTACGAACCCTAGGAGGTGGCCCGTCTTACCTCTCGCAGATCTGGCAAGTAGTGGGCCGCAGTACGGGGCCAACGCGAGTTCGGACGTATGGACCCCGGGTGCACCACGTTATGTTCGGATTACCGATGTCGACGACAAAGGCCGACTTCGTGAAGATAGCGTCGTGACCGTCGCGGCTGGTGATTGGGCCGAGTATGCTCTGAGACCGGGCGACCTGCTTTTCGCCCGTAGTGGTGCCACAGTAGGCAAGACGTTCATGTACCGGGAATCACACGGACCATGCGTCTTCGCTGGCTACATGATCAGGTTCGGTCTCGACACGTCGCAGATCGAGCCGTGGGTGGCGTTTGCCTATACTCAGACTCCGCACTATCTGGCATGGGTCGCGGTCAAGAAACGCTCTGCTGCACAACCGAACATCAACGGGCAGGAGTACGCTGGTCTACTAGTTCCGAGGCCCGACCGGGCACTGCAGCGTCGTTTCGCGGCCGCCGCCAACGGTCTTGAGGCACTGGCTGCAAAGCGCCGTTCCGCAAATGCACAAATGGAGGCGACTCAGTCCACACTTCTCCACCGTGCCTTCTCGGGCGAGTTGACGGCCAAGTGGCGCGAGAAGAACAAGGCCTTGGTCGAAAGGGAAATGGTGGAGCAGAAGCGCGTCTTGGAAGCGCGACGTTGCTAACGAGGAACCGTGTACCTCACCGAACTCATCGAGCGAAAGCCATCTTGAGCCTGCCGGGAAGAACGTCCTTGGGGGATGCGTTGTACAGGCGTGCGCTCTCCGAGGCCAAACGCCATCTCCGCGGTGGTGGGAGGCTAGCGAATAGAGATATCCGGCTTCTAGCCGGCCTGAACTACGACCAGGCAATCAAGTTCTTTAACACGGCGATTTTACGAGGAGCGCTGGTGCGCCGCGGCCGAGCAAGCGGGACTCGCTATGAATTGCCGGAGTGACGCCGGGCCGTTGCCCGTCCCCGGACTCGCCTTTGGGGGCGTACTGACCGCCAAGTGGCGCGATAAGAACAAGGCTTTGGTCGTGTCCGAAGTGGCGGAGCAGAAGAGAATACTGGCGGAAAACGGAGGTGTAGGATGATAACACTGAGTCCTGACTTTCGGATAACGAACAGCAACGGTACCGACATCACGTCAGTCGACGAATGGGGTCGTGCTACTGGTCTCGTGCAAGACTGCAAGTGGAAAGATGCCTACAGCGCCAAGGAACTGGCCAAGTCGTGGTTTCAGACAGGGAGAGTCGCACTACCGTATTCGCTTGAGGGTCTGCTGCGTGGCAACGCGGACTTCGATGGAGCCATACTTGTTGGGGGAGTTGCCGAGGCCCAGACTAGATTCGACGACGTCCCGCGTGGCCCGAGGAATCACGACCTTCTGCTCTTTGGGCGTGCTCCTCGGGGTGAGTTCGTGGTGGGGTTGGAGGCCAAGGCGAACGAGCCTCACGACGAACTGCTTAGCGAACACATTCGGACACTTGAGAACCGCAGCCCTAGGTCGGCGATCCGCCATCGTACGGACTTGCTCTGCCAAGCGCTCTTTGGCCAGCCGTACAGCGATACTCGATTCGGCCAGCTTAGATACCAACTCCTGGCTGCGACCGCTGGAACGCTGTTGGCGGACAAAGGAAGTACACGTGCCGTGCTCGTCATCATGCAATTCATGACGTCCGCGTGTACGGACGAAGCCATGGCCCGCAACGCCGCCGACTGGCGCTCATTCCTCGAAGAGATGCCGGGGCGCCCTGTCTCTGCGGCAGAGCCGGATGTTCTCGCTGGTCCCATCTCAGTTCCCGGCAACGAGTTCATTCCAAGCGGGATTCCGCTCTACTTGGGCAAGGTAATCACCGAGACGGAGGCATGATGTACCTTCGCGAGTTCAGCATAGGCAACTTCAAGGCGTTCGGACCTACGCAGACGCTGCCGATCAAGCCGATAACGCTCATCTACGGCCCCAACAGCGGCGGCAAATCGAGCCTGCTTCACGGCTTGATACTGGCCCATCATGCGCAGATCTCTGGGGATTTCGACGTACGCTATGCGAAACTCGGGGGTAATTCAGTTGACCTGGGGGGGTATCAGCAGTACGTGCACAAGAGGCGGTCAGACACGCCGGTAGAAATGTCCTTCCGTTTCGACAGCACTGGCCTGAAAACGAGATGGGGCGACGCCGTCAACGCGGGCAGGTCGTTCAACATCGCGATGTCAATCGGGGTGCGTCATACCGAGCGCAAGCTCGGGGAGGATTTGATCTCCGTGGACGTGCCACAGCTTCGTCGGTACGAGGTCTCGGTAGACGGCGAGAATATCATGGCGTTCAGTGGCCGCAGGGACTACTCTCACCTCGGCTTGGACGTTCTTAACTACCGACACCCAGCCCTAGCCGAGGTGGTCGCGAAGGCGGCGAAGGAGGCGGACCCGAACGGCACGCTCCAGATATCGGATGTCTACGGGATACTGGACGGCTTGGTTTCCGACATCAAGATAACCCAAGGTGTCCCGTTCCCAGATGGAACCGAGCTTGGGCAAACCGAAGAGGAACTCAGTCACGTCCAGTGGACGCAAGCGGTCGAGCGACTGAGCGCAGTCGAGGAGCAGGCGTTCATGGAGATGATGGAGAAATCGCGCCACGAGCCCGACCCGTTCGCTGCCTACGAGGCACTGTACGGTTGGTGCGTTGGCGTTTGGCGCAGAGCGCGCGCCGAGCTGTTTCTGCTGTCATATCTTGGACCGCTGCGAGACTACCCGGAGCGTGACCTGCCTGGGCGGTTCGACGATCCAGACTGGTTTGCTGGGGGTGGCTTCGCGTGGGATGCCGTCAAGCAGGACTCTCAGGTTCGCGCCGCCGTGAACCACTGGCTGGAGGACCCGCAGCGCATGATGACGCCGTACCGAATTGAAGTTCAGCGGTCATACTCTGCTGGCGACCTCATGGATGCGGCCAGTCGCAGCGCCGCGCGGGCGAGCGATCCGGTGAAGCACATGGAACGCGTCCTTGAACGAGCTGCCGCCACGGATTCTCTGCGGCTCATAGACCTTCGCACCGGCACAAGCGTCAGTCACAGGGATATTGGCGTGGGTATCAGCCAAGTTCTGCCAGTCCTTGTCGCAACTCTTGGGCTACGGGGACGTACGTTGCTCTTTGAGCAACCAGAGGTTCACATTCATCCCGCTCTGCAAGCTGAATTGGGTGACGTTTTCATCCAGTCGGCAGCGGAGCGTAGTAACACGTTTATCGTTGAGACCCACAGCGAGCATCTCCTTCTCCGGGTCCTCCGTCGCATCCGGGAAACTACCCAGGGCAGGCTCCCTGAGGGTGTGACACCGATCACGACGAAAGATGTGCAGGTTGTATTTGTCGAGCCGACCAAATCAGGCTCACGGGTGCTTTTGATGGAGATCGACGAAGAAGGCCAGCTAGTTACTCCTTGGCCCGGTGGGTTCTTCGAGGAGGGGTTCCGTGAACGCTTTGGCGCTTAGGGAGGGACTCATGTTCGAGTTCGCTCTGACGCCCGATGCCATCGACGCTGCCGTTGATGGACAGGACAGGGCGAAGAAGAACACATTGCTTCTGGCACTGAGGAATATGCGCGTCAACGGGCTTCTTGCGGACCTCCGAAACGGCGAGTGGCTGAAGTTGGTGAGCCAGAAACTCGAACAGGCCCAGGATCCGTCAGCCAAGGACGCAGTCATGGCATGCCTAAAGTCGTTGCAGGACAGATCTAGGATAGTGCTTCATCCCATACAACCTGGTGAGGCTTCTGAAAGCGCTTGGATTGATGCCGCTTTGGCCTCTCACCGCCGCTTCGGGTTGGATGGCGTTTTTGCGGACGAACCCAGCGCGACAATTGTGCGCGGCAGGCCGGGCGCGGAGATCGTAGTACCTCTGGCCGAAGCGACCGATTCGCCGCGATGGAGCCTGTTCTCATGCAGCAGCGTGCCCATCAAGAAGACCGAGGAGGACTACCGCAGGGTGCTATCAACCATGCTGGCTTACGCAAAGTGGGCAATCGTGGTAGACCGTTTTCAGCAGTATGGGCGCTTCACGATGGCTGCCATCACCGTCATCTCGGAACTGCTGGGCGCCCGTCGCGCGAGGAAGACGACGCCGCACGCCACAGTTATGTTGTGCACCGCCGAAGGCGGGCAGCGTCCCGAGGGCCGAACTTTGGACGATCACTACAAGCGCGGGTGGACCGTAGCGCTAGAACCACTGGCTCGGCGTCTTGGTATCAACTACTTGGTCTACATTGAGCCCGGAGCGGGCTCAATCCACAACAGGTTCGTCTTCACGAACCAATGTGGGATCCAGACCGGAGATAGTCAGGGAGTGTACGACGATGATGCTGCGCGCGCGGACGATTGGGCACGGATGGACGAGAAACATGTGTGCAAGAGGCTTCGAGAATGCGACTTCCGAGCTGACCCGCTGGTCACGCGGTGGCTGGAGGTCACTGCCAACGGTAGTCGCATAGTTGACCGCCGGGCGGCATCCGTGACAGCTTAGCTCTTGATGGCCGCAACATGATCAGGCAGCGTGTTTCTCATGCGACTGCGTGAGGTCTTAGACGATGGCAGGAGGAAACGATGGCGGTTTGGCTAGTTAGGGCGGGCAGGCATGGCGAGTTCGAGCAGAAGTTCATCAGCGAGAACCGACTATATGTGACTTGGGAGAATCTCGATGTAGACGTATCCAAACTCAAGGGAAGGCCCAAGTTGGCAGAGGCTCTTTCGCAACGTTACCCCGACACAAAACCGAAGGCGATCTTGGCTTGGGCCAGGCAGATCTGGCCGTTTGCACACGCGATGCAGAGGGGCGACCTTGTGGTTGTTCCGCTCAAGACTCAACCTGCCGTGCAGATAGCCGAGGTCACCGGGGACTATCGTTTCGAACCAGCGGGACCCAGTCCCTACTACCACTGGCGTTCGGTGAAGTGGATCGGTGAGGCTATTCCTCGGACGCGCTTTGGCAAGGATCTGCTGTTCTCCATGGGTGCTGCCATGACAATTTGTCGCATCCAGCGTAACAACGCAGAGGCGCGCATAGCTGCGATGCGCGCGAGCGGCTGGAAGCCGGAAACCGGGGTTGTGCCTACACCCGACGTCACGACGCCGGACGAGGAAGAAGCTGGTGGCGGCGACCTAGAGGAGCTAGCTCACGACCAGATAGCGCAAGCAATCGCGGCTCATTTCAAGGGACATGGTTTGACGAGATTGGTCGAGGCGATCCTGAAGGCGCAGGGCTACTCTACGTACCGTAGCCCTGAAGGCGCGGACGGAGGCGCGGATATTCTGGCCGGGGCTCCACCTTTGGGATTCGGAGCGCCCCGTCTCTGCGTCGAGGTCAAGTCGGGTGACACTCCCATTGATCGTCCTGCGGTAGACAAGCTGCTCGGAGCCGTGACCAAGTTCGGCGCGCAGGAGGGGTTGTTCGTTTCCTGGAGCGGCTACAGGAGCAACGTGCAGAAGGAGATGGCCGCGAGCTTCTTCCGAGTGCGGCTGTGGTCCCAGAAGGAGCTCTTCGAGGCCCTGTTCGCGCACTACGACCACCTGGACGACGACATCAAGGCCGAGTTGCCGCTCAAGCGCATTTGGGTGCCAGTCACGGAAGATGACGAAGGCTGGCAGGCCCGCGACGGCGTGGAATGATGGAGTCTGGATCACTGTCCGGGAAATGGTCACACATCGCGGCTCCTGGCGAGCATCCGGGCGCATGAGAAAGGAAGTGTGCATGGAAGTACATTACGAGAAAGCCAAGATAGGTGATGACGTACATGTCGTAGCGCTGCTTCCGAGCGACGTCTTCAGCAACGTCAAAGCTCAGACCAGGGTCGCAGAGGCGCTGCGGCGACGTTTCAAGGTCTCCAGCGTCCACTTCGTGGACATTGGCAGCGGTCTGCCGGTGTACTCAACTCCTCCTGGCAGTCCTCCAGTCGATTACGGGCACTTCAACAGGCTGTTGCCGCGTGACCGAAGTAGCTGGCCGACATGCGAGATAGAGCTGTAACGGAACGCTCGACGGGGTAGACCGTGAATTCCCGCTACGAGGACGTAGAGCAGCACTTGGACGACTACGTAGGTCTGCTGAACGCTCTGTCGTGGGAATACGCCCCGTGGAATGAGCCCAAAGCCCAGAAGCAGCACCAGTGCGAGTTCGGTTGCCTGATCGAACGTGGGAGCAAGTACTTCCGCAAGCTGTGGTCGCCGGACCGCAGGGAAGATGTGAAACTCTGCCACGACTGCATGGTCAAGATGCTCTTCGCGCTCTTCGGGACTGACCAAGAGGCGACCAAGCGGGCGCTGGCAATCGACAAGCAGAGATGGGACGCCACAGTGCGAGCACTCCGTGGCCTGAGACAGCCGCTGGAGGAACCAGAATCGTGAACACGGCTCTCGGCTGGCACCTGTTGAGGTAGGGACGTGAACGAGAACACCGGCGACCTGTCCGCCTGCCTCCCGCGTGGCGATGTTGAACACGTCGCCACGGATGGCCTCAAGCGCTGCCTGAGCTAGACCGCGCGCCTCCCACTTCGCGATCAGAACCGCGGCTTCCTTGGCCAGCGACTCGCCGGAGCTCTCCCTCCGGGAGAACGCCCACATCTCGCGGCCGAAGTTCAGGTAGAACGGGTTCCTGGTGATTGGGACTCCTGGACCAACACAGGCCTGCTTAACCTGTGCTCCGCCGGAGCGTCTACCAGGATCACGGTCTCGACACGTGCGCTATGTTGTTGACACGCAGGCCGATACGAACCGGTTCGCCTTCGCCTGGACGTTTGACCGGGAGTGACGATGCTATCTCAACGGACAGTGACGTGTTTCTGACGGAAGCGGCTACCGCAACTGAAACTTGCCCTCTCGGCGCATGAACGCGACTTCGCTGAACTGGTTGAAGAAACCTAGCTGGCCAAGAAAGCCGCTGGAGGATGTCCCTGTCTTAGTTGAAAATCAGTAGCGGTTCCCCTGCCCGGATGGTAGCATCTGGGTTGTTTGAATGTTATGAAAGGAGAACCGCTGTGAGAAAGTACCGGAGATGGTCGTCGGCTGCAAGTCGGAACGTCAGGTCGGCAGGCAGGCAGGTGCTGGCTTCGCTGGATCAGGAGGATGCCTTGGAGCTATTGCAGG
>VGIR01000042.1 GCA_016867815.1 candidate division WOR-3 bacterium
CCTGCAATAGCTCCAAGGCATCCTCCTGATCCAGCGAAGCCAGCACCTGCCTGCCTGCCGACCTGACGTTCCGACTTGCAGCCGACGACCATCTCCGGTACTTTCTCACAGCGGTTCTCCTTTCATAACATTCAAACAACCCAGATGCTACCATCCGGGCAGGGGAACCGCTACTGATTTTCAACTAAGACAGGGACATCCTCCTGGCTCACCCCGTGAGAATAGTACTATTCAAAGAGGAGAGTGGGTGTCAGTTCTGCAAGGAAGCAGTAGGCTTGGCTCAGGAGTTGGCCCAGCTGTCTGGTAAGTTGACCGTCGAGATCATGGACCTGCAGAAGGATGCCCCCAAGGCCGCTGAATACCACGTAGACAAGGTGCCCGCCTTTGTCGTGGCCGGCGAAAGAGACTACGGCATCAGGTACTATGGGGTGCCGGCTGGTTACGAGTTCACGACCCTGCTCACGCTGGTGGAGCTGGTGGGCAGCCGGGACAGCGGACTGCAGCCGGAGAGCAGGTCAAAGCTCAGCAACCTCACCTCTGCCCTCGACCTGCAGATGTTCGTAACCCTCACCTGCCCGGTATGCCCCGTCGCCGCGGTCACCGCAGCGCGTGTCGCGACCGAGAGCGACAGAGTATCGCTCAGTATCATCGACGCAGCCGAGTTCCCGCAGCTTGCAGGCCTATACAATGTGATGGCCGTGCCGCGAACTGTGGTCAATCGCGTCCACTCCTTCGAAGGCGCTCTGCCCGAAGCTCGGTTCGTAGAAGAGGTGCTGAAGGGGGCGTCAGGCCTGGTCGCGCTCTAGGACCGAGCTGAATCGTACCAGCAGGACACCAGGCACCAATTCCTGGGAGTCCGACTAGACTCGGTGTCCTTGTGACTCTGTGGTGAAACTCGAGTCCCGGTCCGAGCCGACTATCCCCTCAGCGCGGCGTCGACTCTGGCACGGGCGCGAGCAAGGGAAGGTTTGAACCCGGTCACCTTCAGCCTTAGCTTCCCCTTGAGCTTCTGTTGCTGAACAACCCGCCCGGCATAGTGCAGTAGGCTGACGAGGTCCAGCCGTTGCTCGGGCACGGTGAACGTCCGGGTTATCATTCCCTTCTCGACCCGGCGCAGCAGCTCGGCCTTGAGTCCCTCGATTCCCTCGCCGGTCGCCCCGGACACGAAGGCGGCACCGGCGTAGCTGCGCTTCAGCCGCTTCAGCACCGCGTCGTCGAACACGCGGTCAGTCTTGGTGAAGACCATCATCACCGGTTTGTCGCCGGCGCCGATCTGGCTGAGCGTGTCGTTGACCGCATCGATCTTCCGGTCTGCCTGCTCGTCGCCAGCGTCGACCACGTGCAGAACCAGGCTTGCGTCGAGCACCTCGGACAGCGTGGAACGGAAGCTGGCGACCAGCTGCGTGGGCAGGTTGCGGATGAACCCAACCGTGTCGGTCACCAGCACGCTCACATTACGTGCCAGCGCCCACGGCTTGGTGTTGGGGTCGAGTGTGGCGAATAGCTGGTCCGACACCTTCACTTCGGCGCGAGTCATGCGGTTGAGCAGCGTTGACTTGCCCGCGTTGGTGTAACCCGCAAGCACCAGTCGATACATGTCGCTGCGCCGGTCGCGCTGGATTTTTCGCTCGCGGTCTATCTTCTTGAGGTCCTTGCGCAGAGCAGTGATCCGCTGCTCGATCTTGCGGCGGTCGACTTCGAGCCGGGTTTCTCCCGGGCCGCGCGTGCCGATGCCGCCCCCCAGCCTCGACATCTCGACTCCGAACCCGGTCAGCCTCGTCCGCTGGTACTCCAGCAGGGCCAGTTCGACCTGGATCTTGGCCTCGGATGTCCGCGCGTGCAGGGCGAAAATGTCGAGAATCAGCGCCGCCCTGTCAATCACCCGGACCTTGACTGCATCCTCGAGGTTGCGCTGCTGGGTCGGCGTAAGCTCTTCATCGAGTATCAACAGGTCGATACGGTGTACGCGGCAGGTTGAACGGAGGTTCTCGACCATCCCCTTGCCCACGAGCGTAGCCGGGTCGAGTTTCGGCCTGATCTGGATGAGTCGCTCCACTACTTCGCCACCGGCAGTCGCGGTCAGGGCCGCCAATTCCTCGAGGGAATCGGCCTTTGACCAACGTTGCCGACTGGAACCAGCTACTCCGACCAGCAGAATCCGCCAGCTCACGATGCGGGACTCCGCTGCGCGAGTACGTGGATGGTACGGTGGACAACGGTGACGAAACTGCCGAGCGCGATTACCCCGAGAGCAGTCGGCATCCAGGTACGCCCGAGAATGAACGCACCGAACAGAAGCACAAGCACCCGGACTGGACGCTCAAAGAACCCGACCTTGCACTCCCGGCCGACGCCCTCGGCCCGCGCCCGGACATAGCTGACCATCAGCGAGAAAACGAGAGCGACAACAGCCAGCAGTCCATACCAGGAATCGCGGTAGAACCAGTAGAGCCCTACCAGCACAAACGACTCGCTGAGCCGGTCTACCGTAGAATCGATGAAAGCGCCCAGGGCACTCGACGTGCCGGTCCGGCGCGAGAGCTCGCCGTCGAGCGTATCGCAGAGCCCGACCAGCGCGACCAGCACACCGCCGAGCATGAACTGCCCGACGGCAAAGAACCCCCCGGCGCCGATGCTCAATGGCAACGCGAATACGGTAACTGCCGTCGGCGACACGTCCATCGCGGCCAGCAGGCTCACCAGCGGCCTGAGCAGCCTACGCCCCTGCTGCTTCGTCTTCTCGTTCATCTTCCTCTTCTCCGGCACCGGCGACAACGACTACGACCTCACCCTTCAGCTCTCGGTCGCCGATCCGCGCCAGCACTTCGGTCAGCTTTCCGCGCAGCACCTCTTCGAACCTCTTGGTCAACTCGCGACACACCACCACGTCACGGTCTCCCCAGAGTTCGAGCATCTCCTCCAGCAGCCGCTTGGCGCGGCGGGAAGCTTCGCAGTACACGGTGGTGCGTTCTTCGCTCTTGAGCGCGGCCAGGCGTTTGCGCCGCCGGCCGTCGCGCTTGGGCAGGAACCCCTCGAAGGCGAACCGATCCGAAGGCAGACCCGAGACAACCAACCCGGCGAGCAGCGCTGACGCCCCGGGGACCGGAATCACGGTGATGCCGGCCTGAACCGCGGCCCGAATCAGGTAGAACCCAGGGTCGGAGATTCCGGGAGTCCCGGCGTCGGTTATGAGCGCAATGCTCCTGCCCTGCTGCAGTTGCACGAGCAACTCGGGAGTCCGACTCACCTTGTTGTACTCATGGTAGGAGGTCAGCCGATTCCGGATGTGGTAGTGCTGCAGAAGCAGGCCGCTGTGTCTTGTATCCTCGCAGGCGATCATGTCGACTGCCTTCAGGACCTCGACCGCGCGATTGGTCATGTCCGCGAGATTGCCGATGGGAGTCGAAACAACGTAGAGGCCAGGAGCAAGACGGGCCTGCCCCCCATCTGCGTGCTGGCTCAATTCCCCTGCCTACAGGTCAAAGACCTCCACCTCGGCGGTCTCAGTATCGAGAAGAGCTGCCGTCGACCGGCCGAAGAGCCAGCCGCAGGCTTCGCCCGGATTGATGATGACCGGACGGCTTCCCTCGTGCCGCAGCTGGTGGGAAACGACAAATCGCCGCCCCCCCTGCTCGAAGCCTAGTGGCCCCTCGTCAGACGCGAACCCGAGCTCTGCGGCGCGCCGTCGCAGCCCAACCCGGTCGCCGTCGCAGTTCCCGAACACGACCGAGACGGGCATGCTCAGGCTTCTCATCTCGCTGAGCACAAACTGCGCGACCACGTCCCCGCAGTGCACAACCCGGTCCGGCTTGAGTCGGTTGAACAATGCGACCGCGCTCCGCACCTTGTCCAGCCGGTCGTGCGTATCCGAGATGATCCCGATTCGACTCATTGCAGCAGGTCGCGCAGCGGCTCAAACCTCCGCAGCCGCACCGGGTGGCGCAGCTTCTTCAGTGCCTTGGCCTCGATCTGCCGGACCCGCTCGCGCGTGATGTTGAAGATCTGGCCGACCTCTTCCAGCGTTCTCGGGCAGCCGTCGCCGAGACCGAACCGGAGCCGGAGCACCTTCTCCTCGCGCTTGGTCAGCACGGCGAGCGCCTCCTCGAGCTTCTCACCCAGCAGCGACACGCCGGCGGCATGCGACGGCGAGGCGGTCTTCTCGTCGTAGATGAAATCGCCGATGAAGCTGGTCTCGTCGTCGTCGACCGGCTTGTCCAGCGAGACGCCGAACTGGGATATTTTGGACAGCGCCTCGATCTTCTCCTTGGGAGTCGAGAGCCGCTGGGCCAGTTCGGCGATGGTCGCTTCCCGGCCTTGCTTCTGCATGAACTGGCGCTGGATCTTCGCGACCTTGTTGATCGCATCGATGATATGGGCCGGGACCCGCACGGTTCGCGACTGGTCGGCAATAGCCCGGGTGATCGCCTGCTTTATCCACCACGTGGCGTAGGTAGAGAACTTGAACCCCTTGCGGTAGTTGAACTTCTCGACCGCCTTGATCAGGCCAACGTTACCCTCTTCCAGCAAGTCGGCGAACTCCAGCCCGCGGTTTGCGTACCGCTTGGCAATGGAGATGACCAGTCGCACGTTGCCCTCGATCATCTTGTCACGAGCTGCAAGAATCCGGTTCTCGCAGAGCGCGATCTCGGTCAGCACCTTCCTGACATCGGCGGTGTTCCGGTCCAGGAAATCGTGGGTCTCGCGCAGCTTGCGCCTGACCTCGGTGACCTCGGGGGTGCCCTCGCGACCCTCGGCCTTCGCCACCAGCAGTTCGTGCGCCAGGCCGAGCGCCTCCATACCCTTCGCCTTAAACTCATCGATGAGGTTGTTGATCAGGTGGTGCTGTAGCGACAGCGTCTGGACCCGGCTGAACACGACCCTTTTCGAGTCGGCAATGTACTTTCGGACCGACGGCGATGGCTTACGCTGCTTCAGCTTCTCGATCTTGTCCGCCTCGCGTCTGATGTCGCGCAGGCAGCGGATGAAACGCTGCCGATCACGCCAGAGAGCCTTCTTGTCGAACAGGCACTCGAATTCGACGCGCGCGATCTGGTCCAGCGACTTGGTGCCTTCTTCGATAGACCAGCACTCTTCAACCAGGCGACGCATCATCGATATCGGGTCGAACAGGTATTTGATGATGCTCTTGTATCCTTCCTCCATCTCCTTGGAGTAGCGGATCTCCTCCTCGCGCGTCAGCAGCGGAAGCTTGGAGAGCTCGCGGAAATAGGACTTGGTCGGGTCTTCGGTCCGCTGGATTATCGGCTTCGGACCCTTCTGGATGACCGCCTCCGGCTCTTCCGCCCGGGTCTCCGTCATCATGATGCCGCTGCGGACAAGGCCGGCCACGACCTCCTCGAGCCGATCCGTTGACATCAGAACATCATCGGGAACCAAGTCCTCCAGTTCCTCGTAGGTAATCCGCTTGTCGCCTGACGCCTTCTCGTAGACGGTATCGAGCCACGGCTCGCGGTCTGTCATCTCCCGCGCCTTGCGTCCCCGGCCGGGCGGGCGACCGGGCCCGCGTTTGCCGCCAGCCGGTCGTTTGGCTCCGGCCTTCGCAGCAGCCGGAGGCCGGCCCAGCCGCTTTCTCTCCTTTTCACTCTTCATGGCGCGTGCTCCTTTCCTTCGCAACTTCCTGAAGCAGCTTGCTTCTCTCTTTCTGCAAATCCTCAACGGCCGCATCATCGCCCCTCGCATCGGCTTCCTTGAGCCGGCGGTGCAGCCAATCCGCCCGGAATCTCCTCACTCGTTCCTGGAACTCGCCCGGAGTCGGCACATCATCAAAGGTCCAGGCGGAAACCAGCCTCCGCATGTCATCATCGCCAATCAAGCCGAGCACCAATCCGGCGTTGAAGCCGGAGTCTTCGCAGTGATCGGCCGCCAACCTCGCGATGGGCCGCAGTTTCTCATCCTGCAGGAGATCTGCCAGTCCCAGGTCCCGCGCGATCCGCGCCAGTTCCTGAGTCTGGATTGCCGAACCCAGCAGCTTCTCCTCCACACCACGAATGGCTCCGGCTCGGGTCGCTCCGGACTTCTGCTGACCTGCGCTGCGCAGCAACACCGTCTTGCTGACCCGGAACCGGTCAGCAATCCGGTTGGCGTACAGTTCGCGGGTCGTGTCATCACCAATGAGCCGCAACAGCCCTACCAACTCGCCCAGGACCGCCCTCTGCTCAGCGACCCGGGACAAATCTCTGCCCGCGAGCACGAACTCCACCCAGTCCTGGCCGCCTGCCAGTAGCTCGAGGAGTTTCTCCTTCCCAGACTGGCGAACGTACGAGTCCGGGTCAGTAGCGTCCGGCAGCAACGCAACCTGCGGCTCAATGCCCGCAGCCAGCAGAACCTCAGTCACCCGTCGCGCCGCCTTCCGGCCGGCGCTGTCCCCGTCGAAACAGACCGTGATACGCGCGTTGTACCGACGCAGCAACTGGGCCTGGCTGGCCGTGAAGGCCGTCCCCAGCGGCGCAACCACATTGTTGATGCCTGCGTTCACAAGCGACAACATGTCAAAGTTGCCCTCGACCAGTATCGGTATCTGCTCCCTTATGTACCCCTTGGCCTGGAACACTCCGTACAGGCTATCGCCCTTCCGGAAGACGGCCGTCTCGGGCGAATTCAGGTACTTCGGCTCGCTGTCATCGAGCACTCGACCGCCGAAGGCAATGACCTTGCCCGACAACGAGAATATCGGGAACATCAGCCGGCCGTGGAACCAGTCCACCAGCCCCTCCGGCCGCTGCCCGCCGCCCCCCATCCCGTACCCCTCAACTGCCCTAAGCAAGCCTGCCTCCACCAACAGGTCCTCAGACCAGCCCCGGCGCTTCGCCTGCCCGCGCAGGATATTGCCCGCCGGCGCGAAGCCCAATCTGAACCTCAGGACCGTCTCGGCACTCAGCCCGCGCTTCTCAACATAGGCAACTGCTGCCGGTGTCTTCGGGAGCTGCTGCTCGAAGAACTGGCAGACCTGGTCGCAGATGCTGTACAGCGCCTGATTCCTGCCCGACGCCTGCTCGGTCTCGACCGTGATTCCCAGCCTCTTCGCAAGAAACCTCACGGCCTCCGGGAACTCGAGCTTCTCCGTCACCATCACGAAGTTGATGGCCGTCCCCCCGGTCCCGCAGCCGAAGCAGTGATAGGTCTGCCGCTCTTGATTGACGTGGAACGAAGGTGTCCGCTCGGAGTGAAACGGACACAACCCCTTGTAATACCGCCCGGCCTTCTTGAGCGGTACATAGTCCCCGACCAGCTGGACAATATCTGTCTGCGTCCGTACCTGCTCGATGACTTCCTGCTTGATCATCAGGCGCTCTTCAGCTTCACAACGGTCACGCCACTCCCACCCGCGGCCGGCTCGGCAAGTCTGACCGCCTCGATGCGTCCATCCCGCCGCAACCTCTCCCACAGCGCCCGCCGCAGCACTCCCCCGCCCTTGCCGTGGACGATGGTCAGCTCGGCCGAGCCTGTCATAGAGGCCTCATCAATGAACCGGGCCACGGCGTCGTCCGCCTCCTCTCGGGTCATTCCGCGAACGCTCAACCTCGTGTCGAACATGTAGGGCTCCGGTTGAACCTGGTCCGCCTCCAGCTTCACTTCCGCGGGTTTGACAAGACGAAGATCGGCCAACGCCAATTCCACCCTTATCTGACCGAAGGCAACCACCGCCAGGTTCTCTCTCACCTCCACAACCACGCCCTGCCTGCGAAACGTGTGCGACTCAACGTTGTCCCCGGCCTTGAGCCCCTCGGGCACCGCGCCCGGCAGACCGGGTTCCTCCGCCGCAGAACTGACCTCTGCCAGCGCCTGCTCCACGTGCTGCTTGGCGGCGACAACGCTTTCGTGACTGGCCTTCTGCTCCCTTATCTGCCTGACAAGGTTCTCGATCTCACGCCGCTTCTCTCGCAGAAACCGATCCTCGTCCGCCCGCAGCCTTTCAGCCGCCCCCCTGGCTTCGGCTCTGGCTTCGCGTAGCCGAGTATCATAGTCTTGACGCAACTTCGCCGCCTGCCGTTGCTCCATTTCGGCGGCCGACCGCGCCACCTTGGCCTTGTGCAGTTCCTCATCCAGCGACCTGAGTTTCGCGCCCAAATCAAGCCACTCATGGCCGATTCTCGCCCTTGCCCGCTCGATGACTCCCGGCGGGAGTCCGGCTCCCGCGGCAATCTCGAAGGCACTCGACTCACCGGGGAATCCCATCTTCAGCCGGTACGTCGGCCCAGCGGGTTGACGATTTCTGATCGTCGATTGTCGACACTCGTTCCGCATTCGACATTCGACATTCGCCATTTCCTTGTGTCCCCACTCCATGGCGGCATTGGCCATGCCCGGCTCGTCCTGCGCGAACATCTTCAGAGCCCCGAAGTGGGTAGTCACAACGCTCTTCACGCCCCGGTCGCGCAGTGACTCCAGCACCGCGACTGCCAGAGCGGCGCCTTCCTCCGGCGCGGTCGAAGAACCGATCTCATCGATCAACACCAGGCTCTCGGCATCGGCCCTGTCCAGAATCTCCTTCAGCCTGCCGACGTGTGCGGTGAACGATGACAGGTCTGAGTCAAGCGACTGCTCGTCGCCGATGTCGGCAAAGACGCGTCGGAAGATCGGCAGTCGCGTTCCGCTCGCAGCCGGCAGATACATCCCGGCGTTCAGCATCAGCGACAGCAGCCCCAGCGTCTTCAGCACGACCGTCTTGCCTCCCGCATTGGGCCCGGAGATCAGCACCACCTGCGCTGCATCCGGGAACCGGATGTCCAGCGGCACCACGTTCACCTTCCGATGCAGGAGCAACGGGTGCCTTGCTTTGACCAACTCGAACCCGCCGCCCGTGTTGACGTCCGGCCTCCGGCAATCGAACCTCGCAGCGAACCTGCGTTTGGCGACCAGCAGATCCAGCGCGCCCGCCACCGCCAGGGCGGAAGACAACTCCGGAACATGCTCGGCAACAAGTCGAGAGAGCGCCCTCAGGATTCGCGCTACCTCTTCGGCTTCTGCATCCTGCAGCTCCTGTAGCTCATTCCCGTCCCCGACCAGCGACAGCGGCTCGACAAACAGCGTCTGGCCGCTGCCCGAGCTGCCGTGAATCACTCCCGGCACACCGGCTCGGTGCTCAAGCAGCAATGGGAGCACGAACCTCCCGCCTCTCACCGTTGGTATGCCGCCGAACCAGCCCGGGTTGTCGGCCGCCATCCGCTCGAGCTTCCTGACGAGAGCGTTGCGCAGGCTTCGCAGCCGGCGCCTGATGTCGGCCAGCTCCGGTGAAGCCGAATCACGTACTGCGCCAGCCTCGTCGATTGCGTCGTCGATCCCGCGCTCGAGCGACGGCTGCTGCACCAAATCCCTTACCAGCGACCTGACGTTGACCACTTCCTGCCGCTGGTTCGCAAAGAACTCGCGGCATTTCCGAATGCCGGTGCAGGCCAGGCGCACACGCAGCAACTCCTCACCCGTAAGCTGACCGTAAGCACGCAGTTGCTCAAGCAGCGGACGCACGTCCTTCACTTCGGCAAGCGGCGGCTCATCGCTTAGGCTCGCGACCTCGTCCAGCCGATCCAGCTCTGTCGCTACCTGCCGGGCGTCCGCCGACGGCTCAAGCGCCGATGCGCGCTCACGGCCCATGTCCGTCTGACAGAGGCCGGCCAGGATTTCACGCACGCGCGTGAAACCCAGCACCTCAAGCGTATGACTATCCAAGTGCGGCTCCAGGGGGACAGGCCTGCTGAGAACGGTCCCCCGGCTTGTTCCTATTACTCGTCGTTTTGTCTGCGGCGGAACGCCCGACGCCGTGACTCAGCCTGCTTCCGCTTCTTCTTCTCGCTCGGCTTCTCAAAGAACTCGCGGCGCTTCACTTCCCGCAGAATCCCGGCATTCTCACATGCCCGCCGGAATCGACGGATGAAGCTCTCGTAGGATTCGCCTTCCTTCACTGTAATACCTACCATGACTCGATCGCACCTCCTTTCAAAGTCGCTTGGACTGACCAGAGAAAACAACACGCAAGGCTAAACGCCACAGAATACATTCTACCCCAGATCGCCCAGTAGACCTAGGGTTACTGCTGCGACGGCAACCGCCGCCGTCTCTGCCCGCAGCCGGCGCGGCCCCAGTGAAAACGACATCGCGCCCGCACCTTTCAGGGCCTCAACCTCCAGCGGCTCGAATCCGCCCTCAGGTCCGACCACGACCAAGAACGAACTGGCATCCCGCTTCAGCACTGCCTGCAATCCAGGACCGGTTTCGTCTTCGTAGGCGACCAGAACCTGGTCGAACTCGCTGCTCAGCTTGAGCAGACTGTCGAATTCGACCGGCGCATCAATTGTCGGCAGCACCGTCCGGGTCGACGACTTCAGGGCCGCCAGAGATACGGCACGGAGTCGTTCGAGCCGGGCCGGACTCAGCCGTCCGACTACGCGCGCGCTCAGGAAGGGCGCAACACGGCTCACTCCCAGTTCGGTTGCCTGGGAACAGACCTGTGCCAGGTGGTCGCCCTTCAACACCGCCTGCGCAATTGCCACCCGGTGCTTTGGTTCACGGACACCGGCCCGGGTGCCCAGGACACGTCCCACAACCCGGTCCGCCCTCACTGCGGTCAATTCGACTTGGTATTCGGTTCCGGCGCCGTCAACCACACTCATCACACTGCCTACGTCGCGCCGCATGACCCGGGCGATGTGGCGGGCCTCAGGGCCGGTGATGACAATCTGCCCGCCTGCTGGCGCGTTCCGGGTGAAGTACGACTCGCTGTGTCGCTCGGCGTTCTCTGTCATCGCGCAGGCTTTCTCGGCGCCGGCGTCTCTTCGCTCTTCGACTCGTCCAGCTTCTTCAACAGGCTCTTCTCTTCGCGCGACAGCCGTTTGGGCACGTGGATAACCACCCGCACCAGAAGGTCACCCACCCCACCGTCAAGGTGCTTTATCCCGGCCCCGCGGATGTGCAGCACCGCGCCGGACTGCGTACCGGCCGGGATTTCCACTTCCTTCTCGCCGCCAAGGGTCGGCACTTTGAGCTTGGCTCCCAGAACTGCATTCGCGATGCTGACCGGCACCTCGACCGCAACGTCATCGCCCTGCCTGAGGAAGAGCGGGTGCTCCTTTTCCTCGAACTGCACGAGTACGTCGCCGTTGCCGGCCGGACCGTAGTGTCCTTCGCCGTGTAGCGGCAGGTAGTGGCCAGCCGAAACTCCGGCCGGGATCCTGACCTTGAGGGTCCGTGGCTTCCGCACGCGTCCATCGCCCGAACAGGCCTTGCACGGCTCCTTGACGCGTTCACCCGTGCCGCCGCAGTCTGAACACGGCTGGACCTGAACAAACTGCCCCAGAAACGAACTCGCCCGGTGCTGGACCTGGCCCTGGCCGCGGCAGGCCGCGCAGGTTTCCTTGCCTTTGCCGCCTTCGCCCGCGCACTCCTGGCAACGCTCGAACCGGTTGAAGCTCAGTTCCTTGGTAACTGATTCAGCGATCTCGTCGAGGCCCAGCCGCACCGAAATCCTGATGTCACCTCCGCGCGAGCGCCGGCGCGACTGCGTCCTGCCGCCGACCAGCAGGTCGAATAGGCCGCCCCCACCACCCACGCCGAATCCCTGTAGCAGGTCTCCGAACAAATCGGAGATATCGTCCACGTGTGTGAAATCGCGCCGGAAGTCAAAGCCCCCGGGCCCAAACTGGCGCGACACACCTTCGTGACCGTACGTATCGTAGAGCTTTCGCTTCTCCTTGTCAGCCAGGACTTCATATGCTTCGGAGAGTTCCTTGAACTTCTCCTCCGCCTGCACGCGGTTGTCCGGATTGCAGTCCGGGTGATGCTCCTTGGCCAGTTTGCGGTACGCAGACTTGACTTCGTCATGGGAAGCGCTGCGACCTATGCCGAGGACCTCGTAGTAGTCGCGCCTTGTGGTGGCCATGCTGTCGCTAGCGAAACTGCGGGGCAATGGGCATCAAGTTCGACCTGTCCCCGCCCGGGCAAAACCGCGGCCGGTGCCCTGCGCGCCGATTCCATCGGCTCCGCCTCGGCGGTACCGCGACGTCTTTGTTGGTGCGTGCAGCGTCGGGCTCGCCCCGCTACTTCTTGTCCTCGTCGATGACTGTATAGTCGGCGTCGACCTTCTTCCCAGCATCCCCTTCCGATTTGGGGCCGGACGAACCGGGCTTCTGCCCGGATTCTTTCTGACGGTACATCTCTTCGGCCAGCTTGTAGCTCACCTTCTGCAGTTTCTCTATCGCCGTGTCTATCGCCGCCTTGTCGTCGTTTCTCATTGTCTGGCGCAGGTTCGAGGTCGCTTCCTCGATTGCGCGCCGGTCGACGTCCGGAACCTTGTCGCCAAACTCTTTGAGGGTCTTTTCTGTCTGGTAGATAAGCGTATCGGCACGGTTGCGGCTGTCAACAAGCTCGCGTCGCTTCCGGTCTTCGGCAGCATGCGCCTGCGCATCACCGACCATCCGGTCGACCTCATCCTTGGCCAGACCCGACGAGGCGGTGATCCGAATCGACTGCTCCTTGCTGGTAGCCTTGTCTTTGGCCGTAACGTGGAGGATACCATCGGCATCGATGTCGAAGGTCACTTCGATCTGCGGCGTGCCGCGCGGGGCCGGGGGAATGCCTGCCAGCTCAAACCGACCCAGCGTCCGGTTGTCACCAGCCAGCTCCCGCTCGCCCTGCAGCACGTGAACGGTCACCGCGGGCTGGCCGTCTTCGGCCGTTGTGAACACCTGGCTCTTCCGGGTAGGAATCGTGGTGTTGCGGTCAATCACCTTCGTCATCACGCCGCCCAGAGTCTCTATGCCCAGTGAGAGAGGCGTCACGTCCAGCAGGACCACGTCTTTCACCTCGCCGGCCAGGACCGCGCCCTGGATGGCCGCGCCGATAGCCACGACTTCGTCCGGGTTGATCCCCTTGTGCGGCTCCTTGCCGAAGAACTCACGGACCAGGAACTGCACCCGCGGCATGCGGGTTTGGCCGCCGACCAGGATCACCTCGTCGATTTCGCCTGTCGTCACCTTGGCGTCGGTCAGCGCCTGTTTCACCGGGCCGAAGCTCCGCTGCACCAGGTCCTCGACCAGCGACTCCAGCTTCGAACGGGTCAGGCGCATGTCGATATGCATCGGACCCTTCTTCTCGTCAGACCATATGAATGGCAGGTTGATGGATGTTTCCATCGAAGTCGAGAGCTCGCACTTGGCTTTCTCCGCGGCTTCCTTCACCCGCTGTAGCGCGGTCTTGTCCTGAGCCAGATCCACACCATGTTCGGACTTGAAATCGTCGATGACCCAGTCCATGATCCGCTGGTCGAAATCGTCGCCGCCAAGGTGGGTGTCGCCGTTCGTCGATTTAACCTCGAAGACCCCTTCACCTATCTCCAGGACCGAGATGTCAAAGGTGCCGCCACCCAGGTCATAGATGGCGATGCGCTCGGTCTTCTTCTTGTCCAGACCATAGGCCAGCGCGGCCGCAGTCGGCTCGTTGATGATGCGCAAAACGTCCAGGCCGGCGATCTTGCCTGCGTCCTTGGTCGCCTGTCGCTGCGAATCATTGAAGTACGCAGGCACCGTGATGACGGCCTTGGTGACCACCTCACCGAGGTACGCCTCAGCCGACTTCTTCAGGTACTGCAATATCATCGCCGAAACCTCGGGTGGAGAGAGCCGCTTGCCGTCAACGTCAACCCAGGCGTCGCCGTTCGCCGCCGCGACCACGTGGAACGGGACGCGCTTCTGCTCCTCATTGGTCTCGCTGTGTCGGCGGCCCATGAAACGCTTGATTGAATAGACGGTTTGCTCGGGATTGATGACCGCTTGCCGCTTGGCCAGCGTGCCCACGAGCCGCTCCTTGCCCATCGCCACAACCGAAGGCGTTGTCCTACCGCCCTCGGGATTCGGTATCACTACCGGCTGCCCGCGCTCCATCACTGCCACGCACGAAAACGTCGTCCCGAGATCTATGCCTATGACCTTCGCCATCACTTTCCTCCTGTGTCCGAACTGACAGTTACACGCCACCGGTCTTCAACTGTGAGCCGATGCGTCATGTCACTAGTATGAAAATCCCTGCTCATTCCGAATCTCTGCCCGGCTCCTCAACTTCGCCTTCCTTCGACTCTGACTCCTGGTCCAATACGTCTGCCTTCTGGCTGGTGGCGACCGCGGCTCTTGGGTCCTTGCCTGTGATATCGGCCTGCTGGCTCAACTCAACCGCTTTGGCCACCACGACCCTCGCCGGCCGTAGAACGCGATCTCCGCAGGCGTATCCCCGGCTTATCTCGCTCACTACCATTCCGGGCTCGTGCTGGTTAGTGTGAACGAAACTAATGGCCTCCGCCCTGCGCGGATCGAATTGGGTCCCCGCGCAGCTATACTCTTCGACGCCGTGTTTGCGCAGCGCCTCAAGCAACTGCCGGTGGATAAGATCCATGCCCCTCTGGAGACTATCGGTGGTTGCAGCCGTGCTTGAGGCTTGGGCGGCTCGCCCGAAGTTATCCAAAGCCGGCAGCAGGTCCATCACCAACGCCTCCATAGCTATTCTTCGGCTCACTTCACCGTCTCGCTGGGTCCTCTTACGTAGATTGTCGAAATCTGCTATGGCGCGTAAGTACTCTTCCTGTAACTTCTTGCATGCCCCTGAAGCCTCCTGAAACTGCTCGGAGAGGAGCGTAACCGGACCTTTCTTGCATTGCGCCATTTATGGTTATAACTTTAGACATTATAAGGCAATACATAGATTCTACATCGACCCCCAATGGCCCGCGAGTAGTTGCTCAACCAGACTCGCCGTCAGGAACGACAGCAGCCTATCTCAGTCTTGAGTCGTCGGAGTGGATCTTGAACCGGAATTCGGCAGTGTAGGGATGGATCCAGCCGCAGCTCTGCAGCACCCAGAACAGCCCTTCCTCCATCCGCAGCTGTGGCCGGCCGATCAGCGTAACGTACTTGTTCGCCGGGTACTTAACTTCCATCTCGAGTCGGACAGCAATTGACCAGCGTTCGCCCTGTCGCTCGGCGCGGGCCGTGAGTCTCGTCTGATTGAGGGCCAGCGCGTAGCGTGCCTCCGGCTCGGTCAGGCGATAGTCAGACCTGGGCCACTCGACCCATACCGGGCCGTAGGTTTGAAGGGATGTGCTGTCACTTCTCTGGAGTCTCGCCGCGAAATCCCGGAGGGACATTCTCACCTTGCGGGACCCCAGAGCGAAATCCGAGTAGAACACGCGCCGCGCACCCGGCCCGGGATCCACCATCATGAGCAGCGTCTCCTTCGACGCCTCCGGGTATAGGGGATATCCAGCCACGCCCATCACGATGTTGAGTCCGTATGTGCCGAGCCGGTCCCGCAGCGTGAACGCACTCACGTCATTCCTGGGCTTGCGGGCTAGCTGCTCAACCTTCTGGTCAACCTCTTGAACCATCAGCGGGGCGAGTGCCAGTGTAGCCGGAACAAGCAGAAACGATACTCCGAACTTCAGCACCCTGACTGCCTTGATCTGGTTGAACAGCGGAAGCAGAATCCACGCCGCCGTGAACGCGACTACCGCCAGGGTCGGCACGCCAAACAGCAATCCCCAGCCGGCCAGCAGCAGAAGAGGCACGGCGAGCAGAAGAAGCATGGAATCGACTACAGCTCGGGCAAGACGTGCCAGCAAGCCCTCTGACCGGCGCGCCGGCTTCCGGCTACCTTCCGGCTTGTCTCTTTTGGTCTCTCGCAGTGGGGTGAAGTTCGACCGTACAGCTCACGGGTACGGCAGTTGCCGTATCCTGCGTTTTGCCTTGTTCAACTGCTCCTCATAACCTTCGCCGCTGAGGGCACGTTCAGCCGCCCGCTCCACTTCCTCGTCCCGGTCCTGGACTGATACGGCAATAGCGTCGAGCCCCCGCTGGTCGCCTATCTGCCTGAGCCCGACGACCGCAGCCGCACGCACCTCCGGTTCCCGGTCGCGGAGCAGCCAGATGAGCGGGTCGACCGCATCTTTGGCCTGCAGCTTTCCCAGCGCGTGGGCCGCGCCGCCCCTGACGGCCGGCCGGGATGAGCGCAGCAGACCGACGAGCGGTTGGACTGAGCCGGCGCCCAGATGGACCAGCGCGCGGATGGCAGCTCCCTGGATATCCTCTCGCTCTTCCCGGCCGAAGAGATCGGCCAGCGGCTGGCAGGCGCGCGGATCGCCGATTATGGCCAGCCCGGTGGCGGCCTCCTTGCGGATGTCCGGTATTGAGTCTTGCAGCAACGCGGCGATCTTCAGAACCGATGCCGTGTCCCTGGCGGTCATCAGGCCCCGGATTGCAGCTATCCTTGTGTCCGGGTCAGGATCATTCAACTGCTCGCGCAGCTTCGGCAGCTTCGACCCGCAGGCAGAGAGGAGGAGATTCACCACCAAGACACCAAGGCACCAGGGAGTAGCCCGCCGGAGTACTGGACCACTTGACCTCTTGACCATTGGATCACTAGTCATTGGTGCACAATGATAGCGCGAGAGCAGCCGCGGTCAACGCTTCGGCCGGCATCCATTCGGGCTTCGGGTTTCGTACGTCATTCGAACTTCGCCCATGCTTTGACATCGGCGACGCCCGTTCTAGACTCTCGCCGGTGTTCAACGTCATCATCACCGGCATCACGAGCTTCCTCACTGACATGGCGACCGAAATGGTCTACCCGCTCATTCCGCTCTACCTGACCGCGCTCGGCGCTCCGCCCGCCATCCTCGGTGTCATCGAAGGATTTGCCGAGAGCACGGCCTCAATCCTCAAGGTCTTTTCAGGCCGCCTCTCGGACAAGCTGCGCCGCCGCAAGCCGATTGCCATCTTCGGCTACTCCGGCTCGATGCTGGGGCGGCTTGTCCTGTATCTATCGAACGCGTGGTGGCTGGTCTTTGCCGGCCGCATGGTCGACCGTATCGGCAAGGGCATCCGGGGTGCGCCGCGCGACGCGATCATCGCTGACTGCACCCCTCCGGGCAAGCGTGGCATGGCCTTCGGCCTCCACCGAGCCATGGACTCGATGGGCGCTGCTGTCGGAGTGATCGCCGCGATACTGCTGGTAGCAGCCACCGGCAAAGGCATGGCCCGGCACGACTACCAGCGCATCTTTCTCTTTTCGCTCATCCCCGCGGTGCTGGGCGTGGCCGCCCTGTTCCTTGTCCGTGAGCGGAAGTGCGAGCACTCGGTCCGGCAGCCGCTGAATCTATCCTTCCGCGGCCTGCCGCCCAGGCTCCGCTGGTTCCTGCTGGTCGTGACCCTGTTTGCACTCGGCAACTCCTCCAACCAGTTCCTGCTCCTGCGTGCCAAGAACGTGGGGCTGTCCGTCACAGCGGTTCTCGGTGCGTACCTTGTCTACAACGTTGTCTACAGCCTGATCTCCTGGCCGGCCGGACACCTGTCCGACCGCATCGGCCGCAAGCCCCTGCTCATCGCCAGCTACGTCGCCTACGGCCTCGTCTACTTCGGCTTCGCCGCCGCCGCTTCCCTGTTCCATCTGCCGCCGCTCGTCACGGTCTTCGCCCTGTTTGCCCTTTACGGCGTCTTCAGTGCCCTGAACGACGGCCAGGAAAAGGCGCTGGTCACCGACATGGCGCCACCCGAGCATCGGGCCACATTCATCGGGCTGCACTCGACGCTGACCGGCGTCGGCCTGCTGCCCGCATCTCTACTTGCCGGAGGTCTCTGGAGCCTGTTCGGCGCGGCCGCCCCGTTCTGGTTCGGCGGCGCGCTGGGACTTCTCGCCGCCGTCGGCCTCGCCATCGTCCTCTGACCCGAGGAGCGAGTCCGAATTCCGAGGCCAGAAACCCGAATCGAACCCGAAGTCCGAATGACCTACAGAGCCGAACTTCAGGCCCTGCGCTGATCCAGGGCCAATCGCTACCAGAACCTCAATCGTCATTTGTGCTTCTTCATTCGGGTTTCCTCTCCGCTGTCACCAACTTGACAATCGGCCGGCCCAGCCGATAATTAGCGCCTACTACCATGTCCGTCGAAGAATAAACCCTCACCACAACATGCGCAGGCTATCACCTAAGTCTATTATGTGTATATGTTTAACCCGAATAACCTCGGGTCGCGAGGAAGGTCGCCCGGCACGCATGTGCCGCAGTCGTCCGTCCTCGTTCTCCAGCGCCGCGTCCACCCAGATGCGGTCGCCGACACTGGCATGAGACCGGCCAACGGCCTGCGGCGCCCGGACGATCACCCCACCAGCACTCTGCCAGCGTGGCTGTTGCGCGCCGTTACCGGCATCTGCGTACTGCTGGTTGCCTACGTGTTCGTTCGCCACGGACTCGCGGAGAACCTGCCGGCCATGGCGGATTCGGTAGTCCGCTGGCTCGACCTGTTGATCGTTCTGCTGCTCGCGCTGGATATCCTGCCCCTCTATCGCCACCGCCGTACGTGGTACCATGTCTGGCGCGACACCTGGTTCGATGCCGTGCTGTTGGTCGCGGCGATGGCGGCAAGCACCCACCAGAGCTGGGGCGCGGTATTCGTGCTCCTGCGTCAGACCGTGCACTACGGACGGCGCGGTGCGTTCAGCGCGTTCACCGATTCGCTCAGTCGCCGGCCTATCACGTTGCTGGCAGCGAGTTTCGCGGCGCTTATCGGAATGGGAACCGTCCTGCTGATGCTGCCCGCGGCTACCACCGACGGCCGGGGCGTGCCGGTGACAAACGCGCTGTTCACGGCAACGTCGGCCACGTGCGTGACTGGGCTGGCGGTCATGGACATCGGCAGCGTCCTCACTCGGTTCGGGCAGATAGTTCTGCTCGTGCTCATCCAACTCGGAGGCCTGGGCATAATGACCTTCTATGCCGGGCTGGCCTCGGCACTGGGAGTTCGGCTGAGCATCGCCCAAAGGCGCAGCCTGTCAGTGGCAGTCGAAGAGCCGCGCAGCATCGAGCTTGCCCGCACCCTGCGCTACATCATCCTGCTGACGGTTCTGAGCGAACTGGTCGGAGCCGCCCTGCTGTACACCCGGATGTCGCCGCGTTTTGCCACGCCGGGCGAGTCGCTCTTCGCGGCCGTGTTTCATTCGATCTCGGCATTCTGCAACGCCGGTTTCGGTCTGTTCCCCGACAACCTGGTGAGCTTCCAGAACGACTGGCTGGTGAACCTGACCATTATCGGCCTCATAGTTCTTGGCGGAATCGGCTTCAGCGTCGCCCACGAATTGCTAAGTCGGGAAACTTTCAAGCGCAGCCCGCGTGCCCTCTGGCGCCAGGTGACAACCCACACCCGCATCGTGCTGGGAACAACCGGGATACTCATTGCTCTTGGGACCGGGCTGTTCCTTCTGCTTGAGTACAACAACGCTCTCGTCGGCCTGTCCGGCGGCACCAAGTTCCTCGCGTCGCTCTTCCAGGCCGTAACACCGAGGACCGCGGGGTTCAACACCGTCTCGCTTGCGTCACTCCAGCCGCTCACCATCCTCATCTGGGTTCTGCTGATGTTTGTCGGCGCGTCGCCCGGCGGCACCGGCGGAGGCATCAAGACCACGACCGCGGCAGTTCTGCTACTAGCAGTGCGCAGTCAGATACGAGGTCGCGATGAGGTCGAGTTTGCCGGCCGCACCATACCGAAGGAAACGGTGTTCCGGGCCACGGCGATCGTGACGCTGTCAGCCCTGGCTGTCATGGCTGCGTTCTCAGCGCTGCTCGTGACCGAGCAGCAGCCGTTTGCTGCCCTGCTCTTCGAGGCGACATCAGCCTTCGGTACCGTCGGCCTGTCCACGGGAATCACACCGCTCCTTGGGGTCATCGGCAAGCTCGCACTGGCCGTACTGATGTACGTCGGGCGCATCGGGCCCCTCACGCTGGTGCTGGCGATGCGCACACGCGAACGGACCGCCCTGATCGCGTATCCCAGCGCCCGCATAATGGTCGGATAGACCCCAGACCCGAGATTGAGTGCCACGAAGACACGGATTAGAAAGAATCGGATGGGATGAACCACGGATCAACACGGATCACCGGCCAGATGTCATTGGGACAAGCATCGGTGTTTATCGGTGTCCATCCGTGGTTCTCCTCTGCCCGGTTTCGTGTCTTTCGGGCTTTCGTGGCTTCGATGTCGACCTCAGAGATAGAACGGAGAAGAAATGAAGCAATTCGTAGTAATCGGGCTCGGTAACTTCGGATACACAGTCGCGACCCGTCTTCACCAGATCGGTCATCAGGTACTGGCAGCGGACTCCAACGCGACTAGAGTCGAGCACACAAAGGACCTAGTGACGCAGGCGGTGATCATTGACGCCAAGGACAAGAGCGCGCTGGCCGAGGTCGTGACCGACACTATTGACGCGGCAGTGGTCGGACTCGGCGACTCGGTTGAGGCAAGCCTGCTTTGCGTACTCTACTTGAAGGAACTCGGGGTCAAACGCATCATCGCCAAGGCATCGAGCGACGACCACGGCCGCATCCTCGAGTCCATCGGCACGTCGGAAGTCATCTACCCGGAACGTGACTCCGCCCTGAGGGTGGCTGAGAAGCTGAATGCGCCCACCAGCGTCATCGACTACATTGAACTCTCGCCCGACTACAGCATCATCGACGTGGCCACGCCCGACGACTTTGTAGGAAAGACCCTCAAGCAACTGGCACTGCCGAAGAAGCAGGGCATCCTGGTCATTGCGGTGAGGAACGTGATGAAGGGGGGCGAGATCCAACTCCTGCCGCCGGCCGACTACAAGTTCGAGCCCGACTCGATCATCACCGTCATCGGCCGCTACGAAGACCTGAACAAACTCACGATCTAGACCGGAACCGGTCTACCCCGGCTACCACCTCAGCCGAGGATCCGGAGGGAGTGTCTTGGCCAGTTCGCGGAAACGGACGAGCATGATGCCGGCAAGCTTCTGCGCGAGCGCAGTGTCCAGCCCGAGCCGAATCCACTGCGGCTCCTGGACATACGCTTCAATCTCATGCCGGTCCATCTCGCTCCCCGGCTCGCTGTTCAACACGGCAGTACAGCATACTCCTCCCAACCGCCGGTAGACCGCCCTCCGCTCTTTCGCCACTCCCGCCTCATCCAGGAACGGCTGTACATCCTGCCAGACTTGCTCGGTCACGGCCCGGCACGCGGCCGAGTACTCCCCGATCTTCAGTGACAACTCACGCAGATGTACTTTCCGCGCGTCCCGCCTGCCGGCCGGCTTGAGCAGGCTGGCCTCGTACTCATCGAGGCTCAGGTCCGGCAGCCAGTCCAAATCTCCCGCCATCTCCAGCCGGGCAAACTCCCGCCGCACGCCATCCTCGAGCTTCTGGATGGCCTCCGGCGCAAACCCACTCGCCTGCTCGAACGTGACCCTCGACTCAGCCAGGAGCTTCTCCCTTCTTCCCGGTTTCGCCTTCCGCGTCCTGTAGAGAATCCGGAACAACTCCAGCCCGTGATTGAACAGCGGCACGGTCACGCTCATCACCGGGTCCAGTCCCGTCTCGTTCACCGCCCGCGACAGGAACCGGCCATAGAGAACGCGCCTTCTCGCTGCCGCCGCATTCCTCCGCGCACGCTCCAGCCGATGCGACAGGTCGGGCTTCACCTGCACCGGAGTCTTCTCCGGAGCCGTCTTCGGAATGTCGATGCGCAGGTCGTACTTCGTCACCTGAGCCTGCCATTTCTCGGGAACGCTCGCCGCGACCTTGGCCAGGGCCTTTCCGAACACCTGCTGCTGGGTTGTCGGCAGCTCGGTGTAGAGGTCGAGGATATCGAGGATCTCTTTGAACCCGGCCCGGCATCCGCGCAGGAAATCGGCGACGAGTCCGAGCGACGGGAACTGCACCCTGCCCTTCTCCATCCGGCTCACAATGCATGCCTTGCCCTTGCCGGTCCGGCCCATGACCTGAGCCAACTCCGGTTGGGTCAGCCCGGCCCTGAGCCTGAGGTCTCTGAGCCGATGGCCCAGTTCAGGCGGGACGCGGAACGTATCAATCGGTCTTCTCATGCCATCGGTCCTGCTGCCCAAACTATATGAATTCATATACTAATAGTCAAGCCAGAATCCTGCACAAACGGCTGTGCCAAAGCGGCTTACGCTGTGATGACCACAAACCACCCCTGCACGGGGTACGCGGCTTCACCTGTTGCAGCTCAAGCTGCAGGTCGTGTTGCGACTCTGGTTGTTTCACCCGTCGCGGCTCCTGTTACGACCTACGCTATGACGCCTGCCATGACTCCAGCTACATCATCGGCTATGACTCCTGTTATGACGTCCGCAATGACGCCTGCAACGACACCTGCTGCAGCTCACGCAACGACTACTGTCACGACTCAAGCAACAGCTTCGGTTGCAGCTCAGGTAACGATGCCAGCTACGACACCAGCTACGGCGCAAGCAACGACGTCCGCTACGGCTCCTGCTGCGACTCAAGCTACGACTCCAGCCATGACTCCTGCCATTTCACCTGCGCCGCTTTTCTCCTCTCTCACTATATGTATTCCCGCTTGCGGCACCTCCGCGCACGATTTCCTTGAGAAAGCGCATAGTCCCCCGCCCACCTCCCCTACCTGGGAGGCCCTATCGCAGCCCCTCTCCGATTGCGTTTCGAAATCCCTTTCGAGTTGCGTTTCGACTTCCCTTTCCGAACCCCTTTCGAGTTCCCTTTCGCGGTTCGTTTCGCGGCCCCTTTCAGCCTGCGTTTCTCGACTCCTTTCGCGGCCCCTTGCTCGATTCCTTGCGCAGTCCCAAGCTCGACCCCAAGCGCGGCTCCTTGCGGATTCCCTTGCTCAGTTCCTTCCGCCCTGCGTCTCGTCTTCCCTTCGGACTTGCGTTTCGACTTCCCTCTCCAACTGCCTTCCGCAGCAACAACGTCGCTGAGTTTGAGAACAAGTTCGACCCTGACTTCGCCGACAGCTTCGCCACGGACTTCGTCGTCAAGTCTGTCGCAGCCACGTTGACATTCGTCTGAGCAGAGGTATCCTTTCGTCGTGAAACAACGGCCGCTGCTCTACATCGAGACCTCGGTCTTCGGGTTCTACTACGATGAAGAGCCGCGCAACGCACTCAGGCGCGAGGCAGTCAGGACCATGTTCCAGCAGATCTCCATGGGGATGCTGGACGCGGCTGCTTCTCCCCTGACTGAAGAAGAACTCGATGCCAGCGCAGAACCCACGCGCTCAAAGCTCCTCGCTCTACTCGACCAGCTAACTCTGCTCGATGCCGATGACGCCGAGGTCTCCCGGCTGGCCGGGGTCTACGTCGAAGACGGTGTCATCCCGGCGACGGAGACACTCGACGCAAGACATGCGGCATACGCGACGGTGGCGCGAGCGGACATCATCGTGTCGCTGAACCTCAAGCACCTCGCCAACGCGTGGGCGGAACAACGACTCAACGCGGTGAACTCCCGAGAAGGACTGCCGACGGTACGCATATGGACACCGGAACAGGTGGTGCACTATGAAGATTGATGGACTGGATTGGATGGACTGGCTGCACAAGGTCCGCCACGAAGCGGAAGCGAAGCGCATCCGCGACGGGCTCACGGTGGAACAGTGGCTGCAACAGGTCCGCGTCCGCGCAGCCGAGTCCAGAGAACGGAGACGCAGCCACGGGTACCCCTCAGTCGCCCGCGACAAGCCTCCGGACGGCAGTCAGCCGTGAGCTGTGAGCCGTCAGCCCCGACCTCGCTTCGCCCCGCCGATTAGACACCCCCGCCCGCGAGTTCTAGAATCTGAGCGCACAAGCTACACTCGGAGGAGGCCCTAAGTGAACAGCGCACATAATAGTCAGAATCACATGTCGGTTCCGCTATGCTCCGCATTCTGCGTGCTAGCATTTTGCACGCAGGCGTTCCCGCAGGGAGCGCTGCATCCGAGCAATCTGGACTACCCGGTGATGATCAGTGTCGCCGGCAGGACTGGTACTGGCTTCTTTGTGACGGATTCGGATTCGGTGCACTGGTACCTCGTCACAGCCCGTCACGTGCTCTTCAAGGACACGGCCGCACGTCACCTGTGGGGACCGAGCGCAATGGTCAGTGGGTACGCGGCCGGACAGCGGTACGAATTCCAGGCGAACCTCGATTCGCTTCTCACAGACGGGCTGCTGAAGGCAGACACGGGCCATGACGTCGCTGTCGCCCGTTGCGGCACGTTGTCTTTCAAGTCAGAAGGTGGCGTCTGTACGTGGTACCGCCGCCACCTGCGACGTAGCGTCGGTGGAAAGCTCCGCATCACCGTCGTGAAGTGGGACATGCTGCGCACGTACGATCAGGTCCTAGTCGGCAACGATGTGTTCGTCTTTGGATTCCCCAGGAACCTCGGCCTTAGAGGACTCCCCGAGATTGACAGCGACCGCCCGCTAGTTCACAAGGGCATCGTGGCAGGCTCGAATCCATCGATGAGAACTCTGATCATCGATGCCGCCGTGTACCCAGGCAACAGTGGCGGACCGGTCATCGAAGTCGAGGAGGGCGACTTGCCTTTCAACGATACGTTTGTCCTCATTGGCGTGGTAACGGAGTACGTACCTTTCGAGGACGTGTGGCACGACATAACCCGGGACTACATGAACCGGACAATCTCCACGTCCGACTACTCCATAGTGGAGCCTATGGACCCTGTGATTGACATCATCCAGAAATGGCGGAAGAAGTAGGGACAGCCACCCCATTGACGACGGCGTCAAGGGCATCACGCTACCGAAGGCAGCGAGTGACCGGGGGAGAAACGGGAACACGGTGCTAATTGCCTACGAAGCGCGTCAAGATGCTGTGGGACCGGAGACAGGCACCCCATTTGGGGAAGCTCCCACGAGGCATTGCAGATTGGCGCGGACGCTGCCCGCTGGCCCCGAGCCGCAAGCTGTCAGCCGTGAGCCGCAAGCCGTCATCCGCCACCGATTTGACATGACCTGAGTTCCGGCTATCCTACTCCCGATGGATGTCGGCTTCAGCTTGGTCTTGACGGAAATTGGCAATAGGAACACATCCCCCAGTCTGCCCGCTGCTTGATGGCCGAAATGAAGGAGAACAACATGAATACGCGTTCGCGGCAACTTGCACTCGTGGTGGCATTACTGACTTGGATGGCGGGCTGCACAACCACCATACGTTACGTGGTAGCGGATGTCTCCCCCAGCAACCCGACGATCACCGTCATTCCGATGAGTCCCTCCGGGAGCGACTTCGCGTACGCAGATGCAGCCACAGGGCACCTTATCTCCTTCGGTCTTCGAGTAGTAGAACGTCCGGCGCTGGCCAAACTCAGGACGGAGGTGAAGGGCATGACTAGTCCTGGAGGCGGCACGTCTCCGGCTTCCTTGCCGTCTGAGGTCTCCAAGCAGAGCGATGTCTCGTCCGCATGGGACCCAGTCGCCCTGATTGGTGAGACTCACGCTGACTATGTGCTGTTCGTAGGCGATGGCCCTCGCGTAAGACTGGTGCGCAGGGAGACTGGTCAGATACTATCCACCGGGTCGCTGGCCCTCGGGGCCGGCAGCACCGGTTCCGGCTGCTGCCTCGCACCTGCTTTCTGGGGATCGCTGCAGTCGGAGCGGGAACGATACCGGGAGCTTCTTCGTAGCGCGGGACTCGTGCCCAAGTAGAACGGAGAGAAACGGGGATACTCATTTGGTCACGCGGCGCGGCGTCTCCCTCCCATCGGGAAATAGGGAATTGGGGACAATCGCCTAAATGGAATCTCCGGGACATCTTGGCATCTTCCGCTCGCCGATTTGACACCCCCGCACGCGAGTCTATCATGTCCGCGATGAGGATCAGCATTGTGGCCGTCGGCAGCGCCACACTGGCCGTCATCTGCATGGCTTCAATCGCTTCTGCTCAGACGGGCTGGTGGAGAACCTACGGCGGGCCAAGTGACGACGACGGCCGTTCGATCCAGCAGACAGCCGATGATGGCTATATCGTCGCAGGCTGGACCAAGTCCTTCGGTGCAGGGTATGCTGATGTCTGTCTCATCAAGACCAACGCTCAGGGCGACTCACTCTGGGTCAGGACCTACGGCGGCCCCAATCAGGACGGCGGCAACTCTGTCCAACAGACCACGGACGGCGGCTACATCATCGCAGGGGGTTCCGGCTCCTTCGGTGCTGGGTTGTACGATGTCTATCTCGTCAAGACCGACGCCTCGGGCGATACACTTTGGACCAGAACATATGGTGGGACGGATCAAGATATGGGCAACTCAGTGCAGCAGACTGCCGATGGAGGCTACATCATCACGGGTTGCACCAAGTCCTTCGGAGCGGGAAACTGGGATGTCTATCTAGTCAAGACCAATGCCTTGGGCGACACGGTTTGGACCAGGACCTATGGAGGAGCACAGAGTGACTGGGGCTACTCCGTCCAGCAGACGGCCGATAGCGGTTACGTTATCGCAGGCTATGGGGCAGGGAACGCTGACGTGTATCTCATCAAGACCAATGCTCAAGGGGATACACTCTGGACCAGAACCTACGGCGGGTCTAGACAGGATGTGGCCTACTCGCTCCAATTGACTGCTGACGGCGGCTACATCATTGCCGGCGAAACCGACTCCTATGGCGCGGCGAATGGGGATGTCTATCTTATCAAGGTGAACCCGCAAGGCGACACACTTTGGGCCAGAACCTATGGCGGGCCGAACTACGACGACGGGCGTTCGGTCCAGCAGACCACTGACGGCGGCTACGTCATCGCGGGCATCACCCAGTCCTTCGGCGCAGGAAACTCTGATGTCTATCTTGTCAAAATCAATGCCCTGGGCGACACGGTCTGGACCGCGACCTATGGCGGGCCACAAAGTGACGCTGGCTACTCAGTCCAACAGACGGCCGATGGTGGCTACGTCGTCTCAGGTGGGACCTACTCCTTTGGTGCAGGGACGCCGGATAGCGACAATGTCTATCTCATCAAGACCGATTCGCTGGGAACCGTCGGCGTGTTGGAAGAAAACCCCGGGCAGCAAGCCGTGGGCCGCAAGCCAGCAGCGACGGTGGTCAGGCGCCTACCGCAGGGCGCAAGTGTCTTCGACGCGCTGGGCAGGCGCGTCCAGCACCCCAGGCCCGGCGTCTACTTCGTGCGGGAGCCACAAGCCCAAGCTCAAGCTCAAGCGCAAGCCACTCGGAAGGTCCTGCTTGTCGAATAGGACGTGACCCGGGACAGGCACCCCATTCCGGGAGGGTTCGGGACATCAAGCGAGCCTACAGCTTGCGGCTGACAGCTAAAGGCTTCTGACAGGCCTCTCCGGACTTCGCAGCTCAAGCTCAAGCCTCAAGCCGCAAGCTAGCCCAGGCGGCCGACCGCTTCCGGCCACTTGACCACTAGACCACTTGATCCCTTGGCCTCTCGATCCGTCTATCCCTCGATCTCTAGATCCATCGGCCTGAAGCCCCGCCGATTCTACATCCCGGCCCATCAGCAGGCATCCCAGATTGCAGATTGTGGGCCGCGTCTCCCCTGCCATCAGCGCCAGCTGCAATCCGTAGGCCGTAGACGGTCAGCCGCGCCCGGCGGGATTGAGTTCAGGGCGGCACATTCGCGCCCAAGGTTGTATCCCAGTGGCGGTTCCTGGACGGACACAGAGACCCAGGGTCTCGGTGCCGGATAGGTTCAGGCCGGAAGGCTGCCTACCCCGAGACTTGTATCGTACCGGGCCTGCCGG
>VGIR01000043.1 GCA_016867815.1 candidate division WOR-3 bacterium
CGCCGAAAGGAGGGCACGGTCAGGCGAGAGAACGCCGGGGAACGCGATACGCATGACGCAAGACGCATGACGCCGGAACCGGTGCGGACGGAGGATATTGTCGCGTACCTGGAGAAGCGGTTTGCGCCGCCACCGCCGGACGAGCGGCTTCGGCTTGATGATGAGCCAAGCTGAGATGTAGTCAAAGTGCAGAATGCAAACTGCAAAATGCAGATTGACTGAAAGGAATGCGAAGGGGCGAGCAAGGACGGGAGTTCGAATACGGAAGGCAGAGTGCGGAAGTGAGGACTGGAGAAACCGCCAAGATCGCCAAGGTCCGGATCCGGAGTCGTAGTAACCACAGATGAACGCAGATGGACACGGATGGACCGCCACAGGTCGGGCCGGATAGACCAGAATCCAGAGACCAGAGCCCAGAGTTCATAGTTGTGGATGCGAAGAGGAACATCCGCAGATTGCGGAGATGACGCAGTTTCCTGGTTCTTCCTTGTCCGGCACTAGACCACTGGAACACTGGACCACTTGACCACTGGTCAGCCAGCGCTTGCGCCAGGGCTAGCTCGGCTTGACTTCACCGCAAGGCCCGTTAAGATGGACGCCGAGGTAACTACCGTATGAAACCTGACCGCAAGCCTGCCAAGTCTCAGCCGGTGAAGCCGAAGCCGGCATCGAAGAAGCCGCTCCGGCCCATGATCAATCTCAGCAAGAAGAACTACGCCATCCTGGGCGTCGGCCTCGTGACTATCGCCGCCGGATTCATCAGCCTCGCATCGGGTTCAATCACGCTGGCGCCGATACTCCTGGTCCTCGGGTATTGCGTCCTGATACCGGTCGGGTTGCTGGTGAAATGACGCGGCGGCTGGCCGACGCCAAGGCCGTAAGCGTCCTCGTCGCCAGGCTCGCCGGCCAGATCAGCCGCCACAATCGGGGAGTCCAGGACCTTGCCCTGGTCGGCATCAAGCGCCGGGGCGTGCCGATAGCCGAGCGGCTGGCGGCGCGGCTTAGCGCCGGCCGCCAGCCGGGAATCCCGGTCGGAGCGATTGACATCACCCTGTACCGCGACGACCTGCAGATGGTAGCGGAGACCCCGATTGTGCGGGGTTCGGAAATCGGCTTTGACATCAACGGCAGGACCCTGGTGCTGGTGGATGACGTGGTCTTCACCGGGCGCACCATTCGCGCGGCATTGAGCGAGTTGCTTGACTTCGGGCGGCCCAGGGCGATACAGCTGGCGGCTCTGGTCGACCGCGGACACCGCGAACTGCCGATTCAGCCGGACTTCGTGGCCCGGGTCATCAAGACCCGACGGTCTGACCTGGTCGACATTTTCCTGAAGGAGACCGACGGCAGGGACGAGATTGTGCTGACCAAGGTCGGACAAAGCCAAAAGCCAAGAGCTAAGAGTCAAAAGCCAAAATGAAGTTGAGGTCGAGGCACCTGCTCGGCATTGAGGGTCTTGACCGTTCCGAAATCCTGACAATTCTCGACCAGGCCCGCACCTTCCGCGAGGTGCTGGATCGCCCGATTCCCATCGTGCCCGCGCTGCGCGGCCGGACGGTGGTGAACCTATTCTTCGAGGCCTCGACCCGCACGTCAACTTCCTTCGGCCTCGCTGCCAGCCGCCTGAGCTGCGGGTGCGTCAACTTCAGCAAGGCGACTTCGGCGGTATCCAAGGGCGAGACCCTGCTCGACACGGCGCGGAACATCGAGGCGATGGGCGTGGACGGTATCATCATACGGCATCAGTCACCGGGCGCGCCTCACTTTCTGTCACGGCACGTGAAGGCCTTCGTAGTGAACGCCGGCGACGGCGCGCACGAGCATCCGACCCAGGCCCTGCTCGATGCTTTCACTCTGCGGGAGAAACTCGGCAGCCTGGACGGAAAGCGGATACTGATAGTCGGCGACATTGCCCACTCGCGGGTCGCCCGCTCGAATCTGCTCTGCTTCACCAAACTCGGAGCCGAGGTGGCTGTCTGCGGCCCGCCGACGATGATCCCACCCGACGTCGAGGAGTACGGCTGCGAGGTCTTCTACCGTCTGGACCGGATACTCAATGAGGTGGATGTCGTGAACATGCTCCGGGTCCAGCAGGAGCGGATCACTTCGTCGAGCTTTCCCACGGTACGCGAGTATCGCGCCTTCTACGGCCTGACCGCAGAACGTCTGCGGAAGCTGGCGCCCGAGGTTGTTGTCACCCATCCGGGGCCGGTGAACTGGGGCGTGGAGATGGACTTCGACGTTGCCGACTTCAGCCGGGCATTGGTGCTGCCGCAGGTCACGAACGGCGTGGCGGTGCGGATGGCGGTGTTGTTCCTTCTTGCCGGCGGAGAAGGCGAAGTCAGAAGCTAGATGCTGGAAGTCAGAGTGCTCCTCACCACGACCCTCTCCTCGGCGAGGAGAGGGAGAGCGGAGCGATGGTGAGGAGTGGGTGAGGGTCGGCATGAAGGCGGAGACCAAGGATAGGCTGCTGCTGCAGGGCGGGAGCGTCGTCGACCCGCTGAAGGGCAGCGTGCGCCGGGCCGACGTGCTGGTGGTCGGCGGCCGCATCGAGAAGGTGGAAGCGAGCATCGCAGCGGGAGCTGGTACTGAGGTGCTCGACTGCCGCGGCAAGCACATCGCGCCGGGATTGGTGGACATGCACTGCCATCTCCGCGAGCCCGGGCGCGAGGACGAAGAGACCATTGCCAGCGGCACTGCGGCCGCTTTGGCGGGCGGGTTCACGCGCGTCTGCCCGATGCCGAACACGGAACCGGCCATCGATACCGAGGCGCAGGTCCGGTTCGAAGTCCGCCGGGCAGCAGAAGCGGGATTCGCCCGGCTCCACCCGATCGGCTGCTGCACCAAAGGCAGACAGGGGAAAGAGCTGGCGGAGATCGGCTCCATGGTCGATGCCGGCGCGGTGGCCTTCTCGGACGACGGCTCGCCCATCGACGACGCCCAGGTGATGCGCCGCGTACTCGAATACTGCAAGGCATTCGATGTCCCGGTCATTTCCCACTGCGAAGTCAAGGAGCTGGTTGAGGGTGTCGCGAACGAGGGACGGGTCTCGACGAAGCTCGGGCTGAAGTCAGGACCGGACGTGGCCGAGTCGGCGCAGGCGGCGCGCGACGTCCTGCTCGCCGAGTTCACGCGGGCGCGGCTGCACATCGCCCACGTCTCGGCAAAGTCCACGGTCGACGTCATCCGCTGGGCCAAGGCGCGCAGCGTGCAGGTCACGGCTGAGACCTGTCCGCACTACTTCGTCCTGACCGAGGATGCGCTGACGGACTTCGACACCAACTGCAAGGTCAATCCGCCGCTGCGGGCCGAGGCTGACCGACGCGCGGTCATAGCCGGGCTGGCCGATGGCACGATTGACGCTATCGCCACCGATCATGCGCCGCACCTGAAAGGCGAGAAGGAAGCGGAGTTTGATGCGGCACCTCCAGGTATCATCGGGTTTGAGACCGCGTTCAGCCTGGGCTACGAGCAGCTTGTCCTTGGCAGGGCCCTGCCCCTGGCTGACTACATCGCCCGGCTTGCGGTAGCGCCGCGCCGAATCCTGAACCTGCCGCCCGCCGCAGTCGCTCCGGCTTCCGAAGCCGAGCTGGTCGTCCTCGACCTGAAAGCGGAGTGGAAGTACGCGGCCGACAATGTCCGTTCGCTCTCCCGCAACTCGCCCTTCCTCGGCCGGGTGATGCACGGCCGGGTGTCAGCGGCCCTGCTCGGCGAGAAGCTCTTTCGGTTCTAGCCGAACCGAGTCCAGATCCCCTGCAGATACACGAAGCCACAAAAGAGCGGAACCCGAGCTACCCTTCGCCCCGGCTTCGACGCCCAACACCCGAACTCCGCGTCAGACGACTCCTCCACCTGGACGCAAAGACGCGAACCAAGTAGCCCCGGAAGCTGGGCGAGGTCGCCGGCTACGGGAGCACGACGACTCTGTGCGGTGTCGACCAGAGGCTGGCGTGTCCTGCCGGGTCCGAGGCCATGCTCCTTACCTCGTACTCGCCCGGCACAGACCAGGAGCCAAGCATACGCGCCGTATCACCTGAGGCATAGCCGGGTGCTCTCACGGTATCGCCGTTTCCCCAGGCGAAGGTGTAGGCAATCACGTCGGCTTCCGGATCGGTGGTGACCGTCCGGAACTCGCCGTTCGAATCCGTTCTGACCGTATCCGGCCCGAACACGCCGTCCGGCGTCTGCGGTGCGTAGTTGCGGACCAGCACCGGGTGAGGTGTGGACAGGTCGGACAGCTTGCCGATCTCGGTCTGGGCGCGGCTCCGGACAGAAAACAGCCCGGTATCCGACCAAGTGTGCGTCATTTCCACGGTGTCACCAACCCGCACGAAGCCGGATGTATCGGCGGCGTTATCGCCCCAGTATGCGATGTACCGGACGCGTTCGATCCGGTCGGTCGCCGTGTAGAACGCGAATTTGCCCGGCTGATGCTGGCCGAGGGTGTCGGTCCCCAGCGGGGCCATGGGTACGGTAGGGACGGACTCCGCCGCGCAGGAGAGGAGCAGCAGCGCCGCTCCGGAAAGGACTCTGCCCAGGCGCATCCCGTACTACTCCTGCTTGCCCGGCTACCTCGCCCCGAAGCGACCGGTGTGCTCCGGATCGTGGTGGAACATTGGCCAGTCGGTCGCGGCCAGGGTACCGCCCGGCCTTCCCGCGATGGCGAAGATACCGCTGCCAGCCGCGATGTAGACAACACCGTACCGGTCAACCACCGGAGACGGCTGGTTGTCGAGTGACAGGCGCCCTGCTCCGCTCTTGCGGGACGTCACCAGAGTCGTCTTCCACAGGGGCCCGGCGCCGGGGTTGTTCACGTCAAAGGCGTAGAGTGCGGAGTCATCGGCGACGTAGACAACCCCGTCGGCGCAGAGCAGGGGAGTGCTGCTCAACATGTCTGTCGTCGGGACCGTGACCGGCCAGTTGCTCGCCGGCTGATGCGTGTTCTGGTCGATGCGGTAGAGCCTGCCGTCGTCACAGCCGAAGTAGATGTTCCCGTCAGGGCCGAGCACCGGGGATGACGATATGCCATTGCGCGGAGGCGGGGAAGTTACCTCGTAGGACCACGCGATGCTGCCGTCCTTGATTGCCAGCAGCCGTCCGCCCTCGGTGCCGACGTAAACCGTGCCGTCGGCTGCGACCGCGGGCGAGGAGGTGATGAACACCGTGCTGTCGGTACCGACTTCCCAGCCGAGCGTGCCGTCGCTGTTCAGGCAATAGGTGTAGCCGCTACCGTCGCAGCAGTAGATCCTTCCGTCCGGCCCGATGGCGGGCGAACTTGCCATCCACGAGCGCAGCGCATAGCTCCAGACCCTGGTTCCGTTGCTGCTGAGTTTGTGGATTTGCTGGTCCTCGCCGCCGCAGTAGATGCTGCCGTCTCCGGCCAGCGCCGGAGTTGCGGTCATGCCGTCGAGGCCGTTGCCGAACCGCCACTTGAAGGTGTCGCGGCTGTCCTCGGGACTGAATGCGTAGAGCCAGCCGTTTTCGTTACCTGTGTACCTCGTACCATCAACACCGATGGCCACCGACGAGTTGTAGGCGTCGGGGTCGACAAGGGAGATCTGGTTGATGGGGAACGACTGGTAGGCATCCACCACGTGCAGGTAGCCGTCGGTGCTGCCGCAGATGACTCCGGTCCAAGTGTCGCCGCGCCAGAGTGCAGGCCCGATTGCGGGCGAGGCGACGAAATCGCCGGGGAGGCCCCAAAGTATCTCTCCCTCGGCCACGGTTTTGAAAACGATCATGGGCGTGGTCGGGTTGGTATTCCCGTTCTGGTCAAACACACGTACCGTCACCAAGTAGCTATGGGTATCGCCGGTCGGCGTCCACTCGGCAAAGCCCTCAACGCCGGATGGGAACAACCGGGAGGTCACCGAGTCGCTTCCATCGAAGTACCAGCGGTAGTAGAGGCTGTCTCCGTACTGGTCGCGGGCAGCGGCGAAGAACCGGTACGCCGGGCCGTTGGGAATGCCGCGCTGCGGCGTGTACTGGGTCCTGATCTCCGGGGCATACGGAGCTACGTCAGGCGACCTGACGTAGATGCTGTCGGGAGCGGACCAGTCCGATGTATCGGTCCCATCCGAGGCCACGGCGTAGACCACCTTCCAGCCGTTCTGTGAATAGACTACCGTGTCCGTATAGGCCGCGCCGCCGGCTACTGCCGGGCCATAGCCGCTGACCTGGCCTTCCGCAAAGTAGTACTTTATCCGGACCGAATCGCCTTCTGCGTCGGTCGAGGAGGTCGTGAAGGCGATGGGTTTGCCCACCGAGTCGATGCCCGCGTGCGTCGGTCTGAGCGGTCGTTCCGGCGGGTGGTTCACGGTGACCGTGACGGTCAGGGTGTCGGACCAGCCGCTCCAATAGCCCTTCGAGTCCTGGGCTCTAACCCGAACCGCGTACACGCCGGTGCCCGTCCAGGCGTGACGAGCCGTGGCGGTTTCACCCGACGGCAACAGCGCGGTCGTGTCAGCCAGTCCGTCGCCCCAGTCAAACAGGTAGAGTACCTCGTCCTGGTTTGGGTCGTTTGTCATCGAAGAGAAGGTTGCCGGGCCGTCGACCGCCACTCGGCTCCGGCCGCTTGGCTTATCGGGCCTTGCCGGCGCCTTCTTCGTGCAGCCTGCCAAAGCCAAGGCCACCGCCAGCAGCGAGGTCGCCAGAAGCAAGTCGCTCCGCCTACTCGCCTGCATTTGTGTCCCTGTGCCGCTGCCTCGGATCGGCCGAAGGCGTGTGAGTGTCACGTAGGTAGAGGATACACCCCGCTCGGGCAGGAGTCAACGGCCATATGGACGTGCGTTCCTGCGAACCCGCACGCGTCAGGCGGATGTTTGGACCGAACTCAGAGTACGGCGAGCTTCTTGTCGAAGTCGGCGACCAGGAACTTGCTGCCTTTCCTGACAACCTTGTGCCCTTCGGCGGCAAGGCGCTTCTTCAGGGCCGGGATGCCGCCGGGGTATTTGGGGTTGAGTTCGCCGCCGGTCTTCAGCGTGCGCCAGTACGGAGTTGTCTCTTTCCGGCCTGCGGCACGCGCTTCCTCGGCGGCGTGGGCCGCAATCCACGCGAAAATCCCGGTAGTCATCTGGCAGGCGATGTCGGTACCGTGTTTCTTCGCGAGACAGGCGCGGATTTCGTTGATGGTCGCGAGGCTGCCTTTCGGTACCCGGCACATCACCTCGTCGACCTCCGCAGGGGAGGGTATGACCATGGTCTTGGGCAGGTCTTTGCTTTGAGCCAGCTTCTCCCGCCAGGATTTCTCTTGTCGCTTCGTGGCCATCGTTTCTCCTTTGCGGCTGATCCGGCCTACTGGTTGCGCCGGCGTTCCCTGTCCATCAGCTTCTTCACTTGCCGTTCTTCCCAGTCGCTGGTGAACAGCGCCAGTACGCCGAATACGTTGAAGGCGTGCGAGGCCAGCCCGATTCCCCAGCCGAACAGGGGCCAGTAGAACCACCAGCCACCGTAGCGTCCTCGCGTTCCCGCGTTGACGAGGAACAGGCCGGCGTTGACGATGAGGTAGGTCAGCAGGTGGATGTAGAACCCCTTCTGGGCCTCCACCTGTTCCCGCGCGCGCTTCTCGAGTTCTTTCTCGTCGAGCATCGTATCCTCCTTCAGGTTAGTTCCCGCATCTGCGTCAGCCGGCGGCGGGTAGTTTTGAATCCGAGCAGTTCGTAGAGATGCAGAGCCCCGGTGACGTTCTCGGTGTCTACGCCAAGCTCGGCCTCGGCCATGCCGCGGTCCTTCAGCCGTTCCAGCCCGGATATGAGCAGGGCCTTGGCGATGCCCCGGTTTCGATAGGCTTCGAGCACGCCCAGTATGTACAGGCTGCCGATATCTCGGCTACGACGCCTCACTTCTGCCGGGTCTGACCCGCCGACGAGGAATCCGACCGGCTGCCCTTCAAGCTGTGCCACGAGCGTGAAGAGCCATTCGTTCCGCTCGCGAGCCGTGCGGTACATGTAGCCGGTTTCGGCGGTGGTCATCGGCCGGTAGTTGAAGTGCTCACGAAAGCTCTCGTTCCAGAGTCGGCATTCGAGTTCGATTGTCGCGTCATCGGCCGGCATCTCGACAATCGCCGCGTCGCGGTGTTCGCCTACCGAGCGCGGCACCGACTTCAGGTCGTGGCTCATAGACTGGAAGATGCGGACGCATCGGAAGCCCAGGCGCTGGGCAAAGGCGACATTGGCCGGAATGTCGCGGTGCCAGAGTTGAACCCTGGTCTTGCCTCGGTCCTTCAGGCTCGCGAATGCCGACCGGGCGAGCCCGGACCCGACACCGCGCCGGCGGAACTCGGGCAGTACCCACGGGCCTTCGAGGTAGCCATGTTCCTCGTCGGCCTTGCGGTCGATGTACGCGTCGGTACAGCCCGCGGGCCCGCCGTCGAGCTCGGCAATCATCATTCCGGCCGCGTCGAACCATGGGCCCTGTTTGTGGAGTTCGAAGTCGGCCGCATTCTCCGGCGTGTACTCCGGGTACTCATCCAGCGCACGGTTCTGGATGTCGAGCCAGAGCGCGTCGTCTTGGCCGGAGACGTAGGGACGAATCAGGATGCTCACGATGGGCAACTACTTGCCGGCCAGGTCGAGTGAGTGGACCAAGTCGCGGTGGACGAGCGCGAAGCCCAGCCGCTCGTAGAGGTGGTGTGCGCCGGTAACGTTGGTGTCGTCGACATAGAGTCGGACCTCGTCCATGCCGTCCGTCTTCAGTTGTTTCATGCCCGCGAGCATCAGCGCCTTGGCGACGCCGCGGCCGCGCCAGGGTTTGAGCACGCCGATGTCCCAGAGCCCGCCGCGGTTCTTCCTGAGGTGCGCTATCTCTTTCGGGTCGTAGCCGTACCAGAGGTAGGCAACCGGCGTGCCGCCGACGCGGGCCAGGGAGATGTGGAAGATTGTGCCTTCTTCGGCGAAGGCACGGGCCCAGAATTCGAGCTCGACCAGCTTGACCGGCCGGTAGTTGAAGTGCTCTTTGAATGCCTCGTTCTCGATGGCGACGTTCACCTCGAGGTTCTCCTGGGTCGGTGCGACGACCTCGAGCTCGACTTCGGTGGATTCGCCGATGCCGCGTGGCAGGTCAGCAAGCGGTCGCTGCATCTCGCTGAACCGGCGTGTCGGCTTGAATCCTAGCGAGGCGAGGAAGCCGTTGATATCGGCCCGGTCGCGTTCATGGGATTCGGCGACGTACCGGCCGCGTTGCGCGAGGTCGGAGAGCACCCTGCGGGCCAGCGCGGTGCCGACGCCCTGGCGCCGGAACTCCGGTGGCACGTGCGGACCGGACATCATGCCTTTGCCGTCGGTGCGGTGCGGGTCAACGTACGCGAACCCGAACCCGGCCGGGACGCCGTCGAGGCTGGCGATGAAGCGGTGACGGTGCGGTTCTTCCGGTGACTGGTCCCAGAGACGAGTCTCTTCGACGGTCGTTGGTACGAAGTCGTCGTCTTCCGCGTGTGCGCGGTTGTAGATATCGACACGTATCTCGTCATCCTGGCCGCGGACGTACGGGCGGATGGCGATGGCCATCGTTGCCGTCCTAGCCTTTTGGGGTCTTTCTCGTCGCGAGCAACTCCAACGCCTTGCGGATGCGGGCCTGACGAGTCTCGGGCCGCTTCGCCTCGGATATCCAGTCGACGTATTCTCTCTTGTGGGAGTAGGAGAGGTTTGAGAAGAGAGAGTGGAGAGTGGGGAGTAGAGCGAGGGCAGCCTTGAGGTCTTTTGGGACCGCGATGGTACGGGCTTTGGTGTCCGGCTCCATCGCTACTGCCACAGTGTCGCCGGTATCGACCTTTGCGCCCTCGCGTATCGCCTTGTTCAACATCATGAAGTGGCTGCCAGAGCCGTCCGGGAAGATGGAGGAGCGGAACGCGAACCCGTTGACCGTCCCTTTGACCGCGACCCTGGCTTTGCTGCCGAATGCCGATTCGACGTCGAACGGTATCCTTATGCAGGACCAGCGCGCGTCACCCATCGGCGCTATCCTCGCCCTGAAGTTCTTCACCGGCATAGCGGTTCCTTTCGGATCAGTGTGATGATGGTAATCCCGCCGCCACCGGTGTCAAATGTCTCATCCGTCCGATCCTTCCGCTCGCCCGGTTCCGGCGAAACGTCCGGCCGGGCTCGCGCCCCCGCCCGCGGCCGGGAGAGGATTTCTTGAAACCTCTCTCTGGTCTGAATAGTCTAACTATTCAGAATGGTCAGCATAGGTGCAATCGTACTGTGGTTGGCCGTGTATGGCCAGGGATCGTAAGTAGTTCTCAAACCGGAGGTAAGGTATGTCCGAGGAGAAGAAGGAAAAGGCGGAAGAGAAGGGCGTCGGCGAGTGCCGGGTCACGGTCAATGTCGAGGGTTGCGGGGCGTGTTGCGGGACGGAGATGGGAGACCTGAAGCTCGACGGCAAGCAGCGGGTCATTAAGGTCGTCTGCTGCCCGTCTGAGGAGAAGAAGGCGCAGTGAGCGCAGGTGGAGGGCAGATCTTCGATGGCCTGCCCTCCCAGCTCGGGACAGCCAGGAATCGGATATGACGCCCCCGCGGACCCAGGAAACCCGATGGGAGATTACCACCAAGGCACAAAGGCACAAAGAGGATCGGAAGGGAACTGCAGGCTCGCGGGCAATTCCTGCCCGTCTGGACCTTCGTTTCTTGGTGTCTTTGTGGTAGGACTCCGGATCCGACTCCCTGCTGTTCGCGCCGTCACTTGGTGACCGCTTGACCTCGGTCGACACCGGCCTACACTATCAGAAGAGTCTGATAGTTCAGGAAGACCGAAGCGTGAGGAGCTACTATGGCGAAGCCGATGAAGGTCGAGTGCTGCAAGGTCGAATCGGTGGTGACGGTGGACGAGCGGGGTCAGATGGTGCTGCCGAAGGAAATCCGGGAGCGGGCCGGCATCAAGGCCGGGGATAAGCTGGCAGTGGTTTCGGTGAGCGACGGAGACAAGCTCTGCTGCATCACGCTGATCAAGGCCGACGCGCTATCCGGTACCGTGAAGGTGATTTTGAAGCCGATGTTGGGCGGGAATGAATAAGAGGACAGTTGAGGAGTTGTGATGAAGACGGATGATGTGAAACGGGTGGTGCGCGAAGGATACGCGAAGGTGGCGAAGGGTTCCGGGTCCTGCTGCGGGCCGCAGAGCTCTTGCTGCGGCACGGCGCCGACCGCAGAGGATGTGAGCCGCAGAGTCGGTTACTCGGACGCGGAGCTGGCAGCGGCGCCCGAGGGCGCAAACCTCGGGCTGGGCTGCGGCAACCCGGTGGCGCTGGCGTCGCTGAGAGAAGGCGAGGTCGTACTGGACCTGGGCTCGGGCGCGGGATTCGACTGCTTCCTGGCCGCGAAGAAGGTCGGCAGCAGGGGCCGGGTCATCGGCGTCGACATGACGCCGGAGATGCTCGAAAAGGCGCGCGAGAACGCGCGCAAGACCGGAGTCGCCAACGTCGAGTTCCGGCTCGGAGAGATCGAGAATTTGCCGGTGGCTGACGGCTCGGTGGACGCGGTCATCTCCAACTGTGTCATCAACCTGGCGCCGGACAAGGCGCGCGTGTTTGCCGAGGCGTTCCGGGCGCTGAAGCCGGGCGGCAGGCTGATGGTGTCGGACCTGGTGTTGACTGCGCCGCTGCCGAAGGTCGTGCAGGAGTCGGTGGCGGCCTATGTCGGCTGCCTGGCCGGGGCCAGCCTCAAAGACGAATACCTGCGAGCGATCGAGCAGGCCGGGTTCGAGAAGATACATGTCGCGAGCGAGGATTCGTTCCCGGTCGACTTGATGCAGAACGACCCGACTGCGCAGGCGGTCGTGAAGGATTTGAAAGTCTCCCGTGAGGAAGTAACGCGGATTGCCGGGACGGTAGTCAGCGTGAAGGTCTCGGCCCGGAAGCCGGACCGATAGGGGGTATGCCGTGAGCAAGGGGATTCCGAAGTTGTCGCTGTTGCTGTTGTTCTTCGCGGCCGGGTGTGCGCTGCCCGGCCGGGCCGGACCGGGAGAGGTCGATGCCGGCGATAGAGTCGCGGCGCAGTTCATCGAGAACCACATCTACGTGCCGGTGACAGTGGCGGGGAAAGAGCGGCTCTGGATTCTCGACTGCGGCGCGGGTGGGTCGGTGATTGACCGGGAGTTCGCGAACGAACTCGGGCTTGAGACCAAGGGCGAAGTCGAGGCGATGGGCGTGGCCGGTTCAGTGAAGACCGGCTTTGCTTCGGTCCCGCGATTGCGCGTTGGTGGCATCGAGTTGGAAAGCCAGCCGATGGTGGTACTGGGAATAGCGGAGCTGATGCGCCGGAACACCGGAACCGAGCCGGCCGGCATCCTGGGCTACGACTTCCTCTCCAAGTTCGTGACCAGGGTGGACTTCGCCGGCCAGACGGTCACGCTCCTTCGGCCCGAGAGTTTCGTCTACCGTGGTCCGGGTCGGACGATACCGATGCGTGTTGAGGCAAACATCCCGGTGGTAGAGATGGCGGTCGACGGGGAGTATCGCGGGCAGTGGCGGCTCGACATCGGCGCTTCAATATCGGCGTTTCACCACCACGCGGTCGAGAAGTTCGGGCTGGCCGCGAGAAGCGGGGTTGAGCGGCTCGCCGCCGGAATGGGAGGCAGACAGCGCCATCGACTGGTGCAGTTCGCTGACGCGGAACTGGCCGGGTTCAAGTTGGAGCGGCCGGTGCTGTCGGTGCCGGTCGAGGCCGGCCCGGGTGCCTTTGCCGGGACCAGCGTGCTCGGGACCGTGGGCAATTCGGTGCTGCACAACTTCGTGCTCTACCTCGACTACCGGGGCAAGCGTGTCGTAGTGGAGAAGGGGTCAGAGTTCGGCAAACCGATGGTGCTTGACCGCAGCGGGCTCCAAGTCAGCCGGAATGACAGCGGCAGCTTCGAGGCCATCTGTGTGGCCGCGAACACGCCTGCGGACAAGGCCGGATTCAAGACCGGCGACGTCATCGAAACCGTGGACGGCCAGTCGCCGGAAGCACTGGGAGGCCTGAGCCGGATACGCGAAATGCTGCGGGCCGCGTCAGGTACACATTACCAGGTCGCTGTGCGTCGCGGAGATACCCGCCTCAGCCTAGACTTGGTGCTGGCCGAACTGTTCTAGGTCCGGCTGGCTTCGGTCACGCGGAAATGTTGGGGTTCAGCCGCGCTTGACTATGCGCGCTCGGCGCTGTAGAACGACAGCAAGTCAACAGGAGGTCGAATGAGAAATTCCGTGCTCTACGTGCTCCCGTTCGTTTTGCTTGCCGCCTGCCGCAACCAGTCACCGCCGGAGAAGCCGATCTCACCCATCGGACCGGTCTCCTGTACCACCGGCGTGGCGTACACGTACAAGGTAATGGCAGTCCACCCGCAGGGTCAGCGTATCGAGTTCCAGTTCGACTGGGGCGGGACAGTGGCCGACTGGGGCAACTGGGCCGCGAGCGGCGAGACCACATCGGTCAACCATGACTTCGACACCGCCGGGACATACGCGATTGCCGTCCGGGCTCGCGACAGCGCAGGGCTGCTTTCCATCTGGTCCGACCCGTTGTCAGTCACTGCTGTCAGCATCCCGAGCGGGCCGGCACGCAGCCTGTCGCTATGGGCAGAGACCGATTCGACGGTGCGGCTTGCCTGGAGTCCGCCGGTCGAAGGCGTGCCCAACCTCTACCGGGTGATGTTCAAGCCGGCCCGCGACACGCTGCGCGTCGCGCTCGAGACAAACGACACGACCTGCGTGCACGACCCTGCCGGCCTCACCGGTGACTATCGCGTGCTCGCGCGGTTCGGCGGCATCTACGTCGAACCCGAGGAGACGCTGTCGACGATACCGGTGCAAAGCGGCACGACCACGGTCGGCGAGTTGAGCGGCACGGGCAGACCGGGTTGCGGTTGGCCCGGGCCGGGTCGCGCCGCGGCGACGTACGACATGAGCGATACGGCGTGGGTCGATCTGGTTGACTTCTACGTGACCGACTTCAAACCGGGCTCCAGCGGTCCGACCTACTATCTCGCGAGTCCCGGCCTCGCACCGGATGACTCGGGCGGCAGCGTGCCGGCCGGACGCTGGCACGTCACGAGCTTCGCGGAGCTCGCGGGCGAGCAGAGCCGGGTGCCGCCGGTCGGGGACAGCGCGTGGAGGAGCTCGGCGCGAGTTCCCGGCGCGATGGTTGCGGGGTGCCGTACCGAGCAAGGCTACTTCGCTATGATCAGCGTCGGACAGCTGCGAATACAGCAGAAGGAGGTGCGCCTGCAGGCCTGGTTCCAGTCAGTGCAGGGACTGCGCCTGCTGCGGCACTGACCCTCCGCCGAGAGCATCGAACAGAGGCGCCCCGGGCCGCCTCTGCGTTCCATTGCGGTTTGACAGCACTCCGCGGTCGAGATATCATCACATATGCGGAGTGGATGCCGGCTGACCCGACCGAGGAGAGATTCCCTTGTCCCAAACGCCTGAAGGACCGTGCCGCCGCCCCGACCAGCCGTCGCTGCCCGAGTTTGATCCGTTCGGGTGGCTGAAGGGCCGGCGCCAGTTCACCCGCGCGCGACACATCGGCGCGGTGCTGGTGCGACACGGACTGGCGGAGTTGGCGATGCGGCTGGGGCTGGAAGGACGGCTGAGGTTCGGGCGCAAGGCGCGACCCGACGCAGCGGCGCTGAGCGAGCCGGAACGACTGGTCAAGGCACTCGAGGAACTCGGGCCGACGTTCATCAAGCTCGGGCAGATGCTCTCCACGCGGCCAGATCTTGTGCCGCCCGACTTCGTCAAGGCGCTGGCGAAGCTGCAGGACAATGTTCCGGGTATCCCATACGATGAGGTGGAGCGCGTCGTAGCTACCGAGACCTGCCGTCTGCCGGACGACATCTTTGCCGAGTTCGACCGCGAGCCACTGGCCGCCGCTTCCCTCTCCCAGGTCCACCGTGCCAGACTCGCGACCGGCGAGGAAGTGGCGGTCAAGGTGCAACGGCCCGGCATAGCCCGGATGATAGACGGCGACCTCGCCATCCTCGCATCGGTCGCCAGGTTCATCGAGCGGCATCAGCCCGACCTCGTGATGTATGACCCGGTTGGCCTCGTCGCCGAGTTCGACCGCAGCCTCAGGCTCGAGCTGGATTTCGTCCACGAAGGACAGAACGCTGACATCTGCCGTCGCAACTTCGTTGACGACCCGTCGGTTATTGTCCCGAAGATACACTGGAACTGCACGACCAGCCGGCTGCTCGTCCTCGATCTGTTCACCGGGGTGAAGGCGACCGACGCGGCCGGGCTCGGGCAGGCGGGTATCGACCGACACAAGCTCGGGCAGTCCGGCGGCCGCGTGTACATGAAGATGATTTTCGAGCACGGGTTCTTCCAGCCCGACCCGCATCCCGGCAACCTGGTCGTGATGTCCGACGGCCGGCTGGGCGTGATCGACTACGGCATGTTCAGCCGCATCGACGACGAAACCCGCGACTTGCTGGTCGACATGCTGCTCGCCGCCTATCGGCAGGACAGCAACCGATTGCTGCGGCTCGTGCTCAAAGTCGGCTCGAAGGGCGCGCACGTTGACGAAGCCGGCCTGCACACCGACATCAGGGATCTGCTCGACCGCTACTACGGGGCGAATCTGCGCGAGCTGTCGTTCGGGCGCGTGCTGCGCGAACTGCTGGCCGTCATTCGCCGGCACCGGATTACAGTTCCCGCCGGGCTCGCGATGGTCGTGCGCGGCCTCGCCACGGTCGAAGGGCTCGGTCTGCTCATCGACCCGGAATTCAACTTCATCGAGGAAATGAAGCCGTTCCTCGAAAGACTGGCCTGGCGCCGGTTCGGCCCGCTGGGCTGGTTCAAGGACCTGCGCCGCTACGAGGCCGACTTCGAGTCGCTGGTCCGCGACCTGCCCGCCGACCTGAGACAGATCAGCGACTGGCTGAAGAAGGGCGAGATAAAACTCCAGATTGACCACGAAGAGCTGCGCCAGATCGTCCGGAACCTCAGCGGCTCCAACAACCAGCTGGCTGCGGCCATCGTGCTGGCGGCGATCATCGTCGGCGCGTCGCTGCTCGTGGTGGCGGCGCCGACTGCACTGAGGAGCCTGGTGCCGGTCATCGGCATCGCGGCCTTCGTGGCCGCCGCTGCCATCGGCGTCTACCTGCTCCTGGCCGTCCTGCGACGCCGCTAGGGCCGCCCCGCTGAAAGAAAGCGGGAGCATCGCTCCCGCTCTCCAGAGAACCGGTCCGCTGCTACTGGATGAACCCGTGGGTCTTGAAGCGGCCCACGATGGTGTCCCTCGGCACAAGGCCGACAATGCGCGAGAGTTCGTTGCCCTTGGCATCGAGGAAGACAAGGGTTGGTATCGCCTGGACGTTGAACTTCTTCGCCAGTTCCTTGTTCTCGTCGGAATCGATGGACTTGATCTCGATCTTTCCCGCATACTCCGTTTCCAGAGCTTCAATAATGGGCTTCAGTTGTTTGCAGGGAGGGCACCACGTCGCCCAGAAATCCCAGAGCTTGGGAAGATCGGTGGCCGCTTCGGCCTTGGGCTGAGGCGGGGCGGCGGGCACCTTCTCTGCCTTCGAGCCGCATCCGGCAACGACAAGCAGTGCAAGGACGAATGTGATTGTCAGGTTTCGCATGAGGAAACTCCTTTCGCCAACCATTCTGGGCCGGCGGCGAGACAAGTCAACCAAAGCCGAGCGACAGCAGACTACGGTCTACCCCAGGAGGGACGCGGTTTTCCCGTGTCCCCCTCAATCAACAGTGTCCCGCAGTCGCTACGACTTGAGCTTGAGAGCCTGGGTGATGGAGATGTTGCTCTTGCCGTCCTTCTCGTAGACCAGCATCTTGATCACCTCGGTCTTGTCCGGATTTATCCACTCCAGCATGCCGACCTTGCCGCCTTCCGGATCCCTGGCCCATCCAGCCTTCTCAACGGATGACTGGTACCACGCTTCGATCTGCGGACGCGGGTCGGCGGAGACGAGAGTCCAGCTCGTGCCTTTGCTGTCCTCGGTGTTGAGCGCCATGCGTTCGACGGCGGTCGCGCCCGGGTAGCGCAGGTAGTCGGGCAGAGTGGAGATGTCGACCGCCGGCGGGCCTGACGGTCTGGCGGTCGGCTGCGGCGCGGATTCACGGCAGCCGGAAACGACAAGCAGGGCAAAAACGAACGCGGTTATGATTCTCTGCATCGGAGGGTTTTCCTTTCGCTTACGATTGAGAGCCTCTGCCCGGCCGAGTCGGTCCGGGCCGGCCGCGGTCCGCTCTCCTGTCGTGCGGCACGTGCATGTCCTCGAACGCGGACTGCTATCGCTCCAACGCAGGGGGGTTGCCTTCGATGAGGACGGTGTTGGTATGCAGCCCGAGAAGGAAGAAGCCCGGGAGGTTCCAGAGGAACTCGTACCACTTGTAGTATGACTTGACGCGCATCTGACTAAGATTGACTTGTCTGGCCCAGGTGGCGGTGTTGAGTGCGCCGTTTGAGATTGGCACCAACCCCCAGAACAGGGAAACCTGTCTGAGTTCGAACCTGACCGTTGCCGGTTCGTTCGCCAGCAGCGTGACGGTCTGACCGGGCGGGGCCTTCACGTACAAGGTGCTGCAACTGATGAGCAGCAGAAGTGCGGACACGAGCAACACGGGTTTCCTCACAGGGCCTCCTTTATGTCAGTCTACGAACGCGGTGCGCGCTGTCAACAGGCGCGAGCGTAGGTCGCGCGTGGGCGACCTCCTTCAGGCTACGGCGCGCAGGCGGCGATATCCTGCGGGTTCAGGACGATGCTCGCTATCTGCGCCTCGATGCGGCGGACGGCTTCCGCGCTGCGGTTGCCCGGCCGCAGGTAGCCGAGGTCAGCCGGCACGAGGTGAAGCGTGAGCCGGACCCGGCGATGGAAGACAAGCAACTTGCTCGTCCCATCGTACTGGACCGGCGCGACGAAGACGCTGGCGATGTTGTAGCCGAACGTCGAGCCTTGGTGACCGTTCGTCGCGACTTCGGCCGGGTAGACCGAACCGTAGTACTTGGGGTCGGGCGAGACGGAAGCGGGCAGTTCTGGGTCGGAGATGACCCGCGGCGGCTGCACCGGGTAGACAGCCGACGCGCACGGAATCGTCTCGGTCTCGACCGCGTCGACCGTGAGACCCGTCACCTTCATGTCCTGCGGCATGACAAGCTGAGCTACGGCAATCGGGACTGCGGGCGCGCCCACCTCCCACGCGCTCACGCAGTGCCCCAGTGAGACCGCGGTCAGCCCGTCCTGCTCCCGCAGGACGAGCTGTGTCCGGTCGAACGTCAGCTCGGCCGGCACGGTCAGACCCAGGGCGACCGCAACGGCTGCGGCCAGGATCGCGGCAATTCCCCTCATCGTATTCTCCTATCTTGCGACAACGACTCGGTTCACGCGCTGGGCCGCGCACACGAAGTAGACCCCGGAGGCAAGGTGCGAGACGTGGTTGGGGCCGGGCTTCAGCGTCATCACGCTGCGGCCGCAGATGTCCAGCAGCAGGGGCCTTGGGACACGATCCGAATTGCCCGGCAATTCGGTCATGTCCCGCGGCAGGAACAGCACGCCGCGCACGACGGTAGTTCCGAGCTTGGGGCTTGAAGCTCGGGGCTTGTGGTTTTCCTCAACCCCGCTGCCCGAAGTCACCCAGACCGGCATCGCCGGCGCACCCATCAGGTTCATCTCGTAGTCACTCCACCGAGAAACCAGGTTCGTGTCGGCAAAGGGCGCGGCCCGGGCACGACTCGCGGTGAAATCCTCCAGGCTTCCCGGGCCGGAGTGGCCGAAGAGCGAGCTGACGAAACCTTCGACCATCATCGCTGCGTACTTCCGCTGCGGGTTGTAGGCATCAAGCACCCCGAGGCGGGAGTTGCCGATGCCGGCGACAGCGCCACCGTTCGGCGCGCCCAGCGCGTACTCCAGTATACAGTCCATCCCGTCGAAGTGCCCGGTCAGACAGCCGACCGCGATGAAGATGGTGTAGTTGGGTCCGTTGGTGAGGTTCTGGACATCAGCTCTGCCAAGAGTCCAGTTGTGGTTCTCCCAGCCGCAACCGTAGGCATCGGTCCCGCCGTGGTCCCATTGGATGTAGATATGCTGGCCCGCGTTCAGTGCATTCAGCACAGCGGTGCGGTGATTGCCGGTGTGCGAGTCGTACACCCTGGTACAGGGCTTCATGCTCTGCGGCAGGTATGCGGAGTCATACAGCTCCATCGTTGCTTCTCCGAGAACCTCGGGATTGTGGGAGATGTCGAACCCGGTCAGGAGTACGTTGCGCAGGTAAGCGGCGGACGAGTCGGCACAGTAGGCGAGGAACTTGTCCACAAACAAGTCTACCGAACTGATGTAGGTGGCCGGCAGCCGGGCCACGTGCACGTCGGGGTAGAGGTCGACGGAATCCTCGACCTCGCCGAAGAGACTGTCGCCGTCCCGGTCCCAGTCGCCGTCGAGGTCGGAGAAGTAGAGGTCGGTAGGAACCGTGTCCTTTATCGGCGGCAGGATGCTCGATGCATCCACCCAGCCCTTTCGGCAGGGCAGGATGTCGTCGTCACCGCCGAGGAGCACATGGGTCGTGCCCCAGTTCTGGTACGCATGGCGGATGAAACTGCGAATCTTCTCCGCCCGGTCCCGTCCCGGAAAGGAGGCGTAGATTGCTTCGGCCGAGACGGTGGTGTCGGCAAGGCCGACGTTGTTCTCAAGCCAGGCGCCAAGCGGTGCGAACCGCGTCACGAACGAGTCGGTCGTCACCGTGACGTGGTCGTACGGCTGGCCGGATACTATGGCCGGCAGTAGCAACGCTGCCGCACACAGCACTTGTCTCATCTTACAAGTTTGGCTGACCGTCAGCACATCGTCAAGGAGCGGGGCCTGCCGGCGAACAAGTCAGTAGCCCAGATCGAGGTTGACAGCGTTAAGGAAGTCCGTCCGTCCGGCCGCGAATCGCCGGATGTTCTCCATGACTTCGTCCCAGCGTGCTAGGTCGTCCAGCGGCGATGCGGCCCGGTGCGGCGAGAGCACGACATTGTCGAGCTGGTGGAACGGGAGCCGATATGGGTACCTCCGGCCATCGGGATCGGGCTCGGGCACGTAGTTGTACCAGACGTCAATCGCCGCGCCCCGGATCGTACGTTGCTGCAGCGCCCGGTACAGCGCCTCCTCGTCAAACACCGGGCCGCGACCGACGTTCACCACCAGCCCGTCCGGACCCAGGAGTTCGAGTTCCCGGGCCTGGATGAGTCCGCGCGTGTCGTCGGTTTCGGGCAGTGCCGCAATGAGGACGTCCACCTGCTGAAGGAACCGGTCGAGCTCGGTGGGTTCGAACCGCGCTGCCGGGGTCGGCATCGGCTCGCTCCTGCCCGTCCATTCCCGGCGCAGCACCGCGAAGCTGGTGTCGAACCGCGACAGCAGGGAATGCACCTGGCGGTTGACGCGGCCGTAGCCAAGCAGGCCTACGGCGCGACCTCGTAACGGCAGGGACTTCGCGTCGGTGTCTCCGGTACGCCACCGGCCCTGCCGCATCCAGCGGTCGTGCTGGACCACGTGGTTCGTCAGTGCCAGCAGCAGGGCGACCGCATGCTGGGCGGTGAAACCGGCATTGCCATGACCGTTGATGAGCACGACGCCGCGCTCACGGAAGTACCGCTTGAACCTCGGGAGCAGGTGCTGTACGCCCGCCCCGGGGTTAATGAACAGCTTCAGTTGCTTCGCCGCCCCGAGCATCGCTTCTTCCGGCTGCCAGCCCACGACTATGTCCGCGTCGGCGGCGAGTGATTGGAGAGTCCCGGGCTTAGAATCCGGCGGGAACACCAGCCTGACGCCCGCCGTATCGCGCAGCCCCTGTGCGAGGTACTCCCGAAGGTCATCACGCGGCTGCCAGATGAACAGAACAACCGTTTGGGGATTGTCCAGGTTTCCTCGCGACTACTTCTGTACCACGAGCCTGGTGACACCCGGCGGGCCGCGATTCACGCGGGACTGCGAACCTACAAAGTACACGCCGGGGGCGAGGTGGGAGACGTCGTTCGGGCCGGGAGCGAGGTCGAGAACCTTCCGGCCGGAGGCGTCCAAGAGGATAATTGCAGATTTCAGATTGCAGATTTCAGATTGCAGATTGAGGATGCCGCGGACGATGGTCGGGCCGAGGTTTATCGGTTGGCGTTCGGCGTTTGGCGCTTCTTCGACGTCGGCATGGCTGACATAGGCGCTGTCGAGTATCCAGTTGTCCGGGTCGACCGTTAGGCTGCTGGGATTCGCGGCGACGAGGAAGGTGTCGACCTGCGGGTTGGCTTCGGGACGAAGGGTGACCACGGTGCTGGCGACGGAGTTGAGTCGCACCGGGATGGGCGTGCGGAAATAGTCCGGCGCTCCGCTGCCATTGGCCTGGGCTAGGCTGGTGACCACCCGGAAGCTGTCACCGGCCGGTTCGCTGCTCCAGTTCAGATGGTACTTGGGATAGCCGGCCTCGTAGACCCACTCGTCAAAGAACCACGAGAGTTCCTTGCCGCTTTCCCGCTCGTTGATGCGGCAGTAGTCCTCGGTCGAGGCGTTGCCGTACTTGAAGCTGTCGCCGTAGGCGCGCAGGGCCTGGAAGAAGACGCCCGGCTGCTCCCACGCGGTGTCGCCCAGCACCCAGCGGAGCGTGTGCTCGACCCACGCGCCCTTGCAGTAGATGGTGCCGTAGTTGTAGATCTCCGACTCGGGCGGGTTGTAGATGGCGAAGCGGCGCGAGCGGTCCTGCTGGATGGCGGCGCGGCCCTTGCCGGCGATGTAGTTGTTGAACACGCTCCGGCCGCCGGCATGTCCGACATAGAGACACTCGAAGTAGGTGGCGAACCCCTCGTTGAGCCAGATGTGGGCGAAGTCGACGCAGGTGACCATGTCGCCGTACCACATGTGAGCCAGTTCGTGAGCCATTCCATCATCGTCGCCCTGGCGCAGCCAAGAGGTGTGAATCATGGTCAGGGTCTGGTTCTCCATCGCCCCCCAGGGGAAGCTGTAGTAGCCGGGAACCTGTCCGTACTTCTCGAACGGGTACGGCCCGAACATGGTCGTATCCGAGTAGTAGTCGAAGATCCCGGGGATGCAGTCGAACGTGCTGACCGAGACGGCGGAATCCTGCGGCCACATGAAGTACAAGGAGGGAACCGTGTCGCCGTTCGGCTGGATGAGGTCGTGCTTCCAGGACGAGAAGCGGGACGCGGCGAAGTTGATGAGGTAAGTGGCAATCGGGTAGGGGTGGTTCCACCAGTAGGTTTTCGTGCCCGAGCCGGAAGTGACCGAATCGAGCAGCCCGTTGGCGCAGACCTGGAACGTGTCGGGCACGGTGATATTGAGCATCACGCCGCGTTCCGGCTTGTCGAACGGCTCGTCCCAGCCGGGCATCCAGTAGCGGCAGTCTTTGGGCGGAGTGCAGGTCATCGCGTAGGCGTGACTGACTGTCGGCGGCCGGGCGAAGTAGTAACCCCGTTCGGCGGCGGTGGACTCGCGGTGGTAGAAGATATCGAGGACCGTGGAGTCGCCGATGGGCAGAGGGTTGTTCAGTTCGACGACCAGCAGGCCGGCGGGGGCGGTGAAGTTGAGCGGCGTGCCCAGACGTTTGACCGAGTCGCAGACGAGATTCACAAAGTGGAGTGTGCAGAGGAGGATAGCCGGCACATCGCTGCGGATGGAAAGCGCCTCGTGCGCGACGTAGGACTTGTTCGTCATCGGCAGTATGATGTCCAGCCGGTAGTGCCGCACATTGTAGGAGTGCAGCGACTCGGCTTCGGTGGCGCCGACGTAGCGCGCCCGGCAGGCCGCAGCCATCGGCCGGTCTCCCGTATGGGGCCGGTCCCCGAGAATCTCCTCAATCGATGGAGTGGCAGCGACCAGAGTCCCTGCCAGTGCCAAGAGCAGCAGCGTTTTCATCTCGACTCCTCACTCCTCCCGATCTACTTCTCCAGCAGTTCCGCTATCTGCAGCGCGTTGGTCGCCGCGCCCTTGCGCAGGTTGTCCGTGACAACCCAGAGGCTGATCTCCTCCGGTTCCGCGCCCTGGCGTACGCGGCTGACAAAGACCGAGTCGTTGCCACGGCAGTCGAACGGCGTAGCATAGTCCTTGCCCGTGCGCAGGACCACCCCGGGCGCGCTCTTGAGCGCCCGCACGGCTTCCCGGACCTTCACCGGCTCGCCGAAGCGGCAGGTCACTGCCAGTGCGTGGCCGACCAGCACCGGAACGCGCACGCAGGTCGAATTCACCTTCAGGTCGGGCAGGCCGAGTATCTTGGCCGATTCCCGTATGGTCTTCGTCTCCTCGCCGCTGTTGCCCTGCGGGTCCAGGTCGGCAATCTGGGGGATGACGTTGTCGGCGATCTGCGGGCCGAGAGGGCTGTCCTTCGCATCCGGCCGTTGCCGCAGCGCCACGAACTCGGTCTCGTACCGGAGTTGCTCGACCGCTGCTTTGCCCGCACCCGAGACCGACTGGTAGGAGGCAAGCCAAATCGCATTAAGACCGAACTCCTGGTGCAGCGGGTTGACCGCGACGACCAGGGGTATCGTCGTGCAGTTCGGGTTGGCGATGATGTTCTCGTGTCCATCGAGCGAGAGTGGGTTGACCTCGGGCACGACCAAAGGGACCTCGGGTTTGAGCCGGAACTCGCTCGACTTGTCGATAACCGGGCAGTGCTTGGAGATTTGCGGTACGAGCTTCCTCGCCAGGTCGGATTCAAGGCAGAAGAAGGCGACGTCCAGGCCCTGGAACCCGTCCGGGTCGACCTCCTTCACCTCGTACTCTCTGTCGCGGAACTTCAGCTTTGCGCCGGCGCTCCTGGCAGAGGCGAAGAGACGCAGGTCTTCGACCTTGTGCGGGCCGGACTCGAGGATGCGCAGCAGGGTCTCGCCTACGAGCCCGGTCGCGCCGGCAATGCCGATTCGCTTCATCTGGACCTCCAACTACTACCGCAAGGGCACCAGGAGACAAAGAGGAAACGAGAAGCTGCACGTGACGCGCCGAAGGCGCCTGATCCTGCTCGTGCCTTTGTGTCTTGGTGGTTCAAATCCGTTCTCCTAGTCACTGTAGCCATCGGGGAATTGACGATGCCACTGCCACGCATCGGCGATCATCTGCTCGAGGTTCTTCTCCGGCTTCCAGCCGAGTTCCTTGCGGATTCGCTCGGACGAAGCGATAAGCGTCGGCGGGTCGCCGGGACGGCGCGGCCCCACCTTCAGGGGTAGCTTGCGGCCGACAACCTTCTCGGCAGTGGCGAAGACCTCCTTGTTGGAATAGCCCGACCCGCTGCCGAGGTTGTAGATGACGTCGCGGTCGGCGATTGTCTCCATCGCCAGCAGATGGGCGCGCGCCAGGTCGTGAACGTGAATGTAGTCGCGGACGTTGGTGCCGTCCCGGGTCGGATAGTCGTCGCCGAAGAGCTCGAAGGTCCTGCCCGGCTGGAGCACGCTGCGCAGGATGTCCGGAATCAGGTGGGTTTCAGGGCGGTGGTCTTCGCCCAGCCAGGAATACGCGCCCGCGACGTTGAAGTAGCGGAGGATGGCGTGGTTCATCTCCAGGGCCATGGCGAACTCGGTGAGCCGGGCCTCGAACTCCAGCTTGGTACGGCCGTACGGGTTCATCGGACTGAGCGGCGCGTCTTCCGTGATGGGCATCTTCTCCGGCGCGCCGTAGACTGCCGCGCTTGAGGAGAAGACGAAGCGTTTGACCCGGTGGCGGGCGGCCGCTTCAAGCAGGTTCGCGCCGCGGGTGACATTATTGTCGAAGTAGAGGTCGGGCTTCGCGACCGACTCGCCGACCTGGGACAACGCAGCGAAGTGCATCACGCACTCGGGCCCGGCCTCGACAAACGCCTGTTCGAGCGCCGCGGTGTCGCCGAGGTCGCCGACCACAAGGCGGACGGAACCAACCACCGCCGCCCGATGGCCACGCGAGAGGTTGTCAAAGACCGTGACATCGTGGCCGGCCTGGATGAGCACCTTGGTCATCACGCTGCCGATATAGCCGGCCCCGCCGGTAACGAGAACTCTCACCAGGCAAATATACCAGCCGATTCAGGCGCTGGCAAGTCGGCCCCGGAGCGGAGACGGAGTCTTACCACCAAGACACCAAGGCACAAAGCGAGACGGGCGGGGACATGACTGGGTTGACAGACAACACGGATCGTGTCCCAGGCCCAGAGAGAACCGGAGCTCCACCACGAAGGCAGGAGCTGAACCAACCACAGATGGACACGGATACACACGGATTCGGGTCCGGCCCCGAGGCTGCATCCGCGTCCGCCCGTGCTCATTCGCTGCTGGTCTCTTCGGGTCTTTCGTGCTTTCGTGGCCAGACTCCACTTCCGCCTCCTGGCCGTTCTTCTTCCGTCCGGCTAGAAGTTGCGGTAGAAGCGGTGGTCGGGCTCGAACGATTCGAGCTTCAGGAACGCGGCGATTTCCGGCCGGTTGGCGATGGCTGACAGGACAACGCCGAACGGTGCTCCGCGCAGCCAGTGCCACTTGGCCGCGGCGACTCGGCGGAGCCACTTGAGCCTGGACCCTCCCGCGCGCAGCGGCAGCTCCTTGTACCGGCGGTGTGTCCGTATGAACTGAATGACCTTTTGCTTGGACGGCCACGACCGGTCGTGAAGAAGCACGACGCCGCCGGGCCGGAGCATCTTGTCAATGTAGAAGAAGTCGAGCAGCGTGTAGTCAAACGTGTGCCAGCCGTCGATGAAGGCAAGGTCGAGCACCACGCCCTTCTCAATCAGCTTCGGCAGCATCAGGTGAGACGGGCCTTCGAGCAACTCGAAGACAGAATCGAGCCCGGCGCGCTTCAGGCTCGCGAGCGCCGCCCCGCCATGTACCGTATTCTGCTCCGGGTCCACACCGTAGTGCTTCACATTAGTGGCGAGTGTCGATTGGCGAGTGTCGATTGGCGCATCAGAGCTGTTTTCGTTCGTCGTTCGCCGTTCGGCGTTCGGCGTTTCCCTGTATGGCGCAGTTTGTGCCTGAGCGTTCGTCGTTCGGCGTTCGGCGACCGTCGTTTCCCCAGATGGCGCGGTTTGGGCCTGAGCGTTCGTCGTTTGGCGTTCGGCGTTCGGCGTTTCCCCAGATGAGGCAGTTTGAGTCCGAGCGTTCGTCGTTTGGCGTTCGGCGTTCGGCATTTCCTCCAGGAGAGCAGCGCAGATAGCGATCGTGGAGAGCCCGAACGCCACCCCGGTCTCAAGCGTCGTCTCGGCCTTCACAAATCGCACCATCTCCTGCAGGATGAGCGCATCCTCGCGCGGCACCGCGCCCGTGACCTTCCGCTCCTTGCCGGCAAGGTCAACGCACTTGCCAGTGCGGTAGATGTCTTCCAGAACCTGATTCACTTGGCCCTGAGTATAGACAGCCGCCGCCTACTGTCCACCTGGGGCGCGGTTAGCATTCCCTCTCAGGGTCACCAACTGCCAGCCGTAGGTCGTCAGCTTTCCTGATCCGCGCCGCCGATCTGCAATCTACAATCTGCAATCTGAAATGCCTGAGGCCGCTGGCTGTCAGCCGTGAGCTGTCGGCCGGCCTCCGCCAATCGAGAATCGACAACCAGAAATCGGAAATCTGCCCTGGGTGCTGTCTACTGCATACTGCCTACTGCCTGCCGTATGCATCGACAGGCTTCGAATTCACAAGAATAGGGGGATCGCTCTTCGGGACTAGAGTGCGGACCTCAGGTCGTCTTTGGGCAGGTCGCAGTCGCGCAGAATCCGGGCGAGCAGGCCGGGTCCAATGGTCTCGCCCCGGTGAACCGGAACAACGGTGCACCGGCCGTCCGCGTGGCGGAGAAAGTGGTGGCTGCCTTTGACCCTGACCAGCGCGAAGCCCTGCTTGCGCAGGGCCTTGACTAGACGTTCGCCCGAGAGCGAAGGAAAATCGCTCACACCGCGACGGTGACCCGCTGAACACCCACGAACTGACTCGTGACCGGTTCCTCGACCTCAAGGCAGAGCGCGATGGCCTCCTGTATTCGTTTCATCAGAGCGTCGAGGGACCTCGCCTGCGTATGACAGCCGCGCAGGGCCGGGACCGAAGCTACATAGTAGCCGTCCTCGTCTCGCTCGATGACGACGTCAAACTCCCTTCGTCTGCCTGGTGTCGCGACCCGTGCTCGCGTGCTTCGACGTGCGCTGCTCATTGATAGATACTACGTGAAGGAACTCCGAACGTCAAGTACCCGTGCGGAATCGCGGTCGGCCGCCCCGCCAGTCTGGAGTCTCGGATCTCCGTGGTGCCTGGCCTTGGCCCGCCAGCAATGAGTCTGGGGAGTGGAGCTTGTCTAAAAACCAGCTGATTCGTGCCTTTTGACGCATCCTTCGGTGTCTGACAACGTCTAATAGTTAGTGCGGTTTCCCCTGACAATCTGGTCTTCGG
>VGIR01000044.1 GCA_016867815.1 candidate division WOR-3 bacterium
ATGGCGTGGCCGCAGCCGGGCGACCCGGCGCCGAGCGTCACGTTGCCGGACACGGCATACGTGAACCACACGATTCCAGGGGACTACGCAGGCAAGGTCCTGCAGTTGTTCTTCTGGACATCGACCTGACCGAGCTGTCTCGCGGAGTTGCCGCGAGTACAGGAAATGTACAACAACTACGGTAGTCAGGGGTTCCTGCCGATAGCCATCAATCTGTGGCAGGACATGGAATCCGTGGTCAAGGTCTTCGCCCGCCAGTACACCTATCCCTTCCTTCGCGATGCGGGAACAGGGTGGAATGCCTACAAGATGAACAACTACATCCCGCTCAACTACGTCGTCGACACTGCCGGGTTGGTGGTGGGCAGCATGGAAGGCTATAACGAGGCGACCATCCTGAGCTGGATCAGCCCCTACCTAACCGGGGTCGAAGAGTCCCCGGCGGTGCAGCCGGTCGAATTCTCGGTGGTCGGGGCGAACCCGGTGGTCGGTCGAAGCGCGGTTCGGTTCAACCTGCCCAAGGCGACAAACGTCACTCTGCGCGTCTATTCGACGTCGGGCGCGCTGGTACGGACACTCACCAGCGGGCAGATGCCGGCGGGCGCGAATACGGTCAACTGGGATCTTCGTGACAACGCGGGCAGGCAGGTCGGCAACGGCCTGTACCTGTACGAGTTGAACGCGGGTTCGCAGGTTGCGCGAGCCAAGGTCTCGGTTCTGAACTAGCCGTCAGCGGTTCGACAGTGCAGAGCGAGGGCCCGTCCGGGCCCTCGCCTCTTCTTGCGCATGGCCCAACTTGACAGCCGGAGTCGGCTTTCTAGACTCTGTCCAGGTTACCATGTCATTACCCGTGCCGGACAACGGCACACAGGAGGTTTCGTATATGCGCAAGAACGTCATCGTTGTCGCGCTGCTGCTTGCCACTGCTGCTACGGTCTTCGCCTTTGACCGTTGCGTGGTGCTCGAGGAAGCGTATCAGGAAGGCTGAGGGTCCTGCGTTGCTGCCAGCAGTGTGCTGGACCAGATAGTAACAGCAAACCCAGGCCGGATCGCCCCGGTCGAGTGGCACATCAGCGCAAGCTATCCTCTCTTGTACAACGCCGAGGGCCGGGCCAAGTGGCGTCTCTACCCGCCACCCTACAATGGCGGTTACGCCACGCCGTGGCTCTGGGTCGATGGCAAGAACCGCGGCTACGTCTATTCGTCCTGGGAGAGCTACGTCTACGACCAATTGCTCGTCCCTTCCGATGTCAGCCTGACTCACGTCGGCACGACCTACAGTCCCGCCTCACGCAGCGGTCAAGTACAGGTTGAGTGCTACAACGCCGGCACGGTGCCCATCATCTCCGCCGCTTTGCAGGTGGTGATAACCGAGGACAGCTTGTACTACACGGGTCCGAACGGCGACCCCCTGCACAACCACGTCTGTCGCGACTACGTGCCGAGTCAGAGCGGCACCACGCTCACGCTCGGGCCCGGCGCAACCCAGACGGTGACGGTGTCGTACTCGCTGGACACTTCCTGGGTCGAGAGCAACGTGAAGCTGGTGGTCTATCTGCAGAACATGACCGTGCAGCCCGATTCGTCCATGCCCTGCTACCAGGGCCTGGCCGCAAACGTGCTCGATTTCATTCCCGGAGTCGAGGAGTCGAAACTCCTTGCTGCCCGTGACCTCAGGGTGTCGGTGAGCCCTAATCCCTGTCGCACCGGCTGCGAGTTCACTGTTTCCGGCGCCGCGGCTCGTGGAGCTCAGATAGCCTTGTACGCGCCGGACGGCCGGCGGGTCAGCAGCCTTCAGACGACTGCCAGCCGGGCATCGTGGAGTCGCGCCGGTGTCGCACGCGGGATCTACCTCTACCGAGTCAATGCCGGGACCGCAACCGCGGAGGGCAAGCTGGTCGTCACCGACTAGCGATTGCGGCGCAGCATCCTGGGCGGGCTTTCAGCCCGCCCTTCTGTTTTGCGCCAGAACCGCCGAACGGTACGTGATGTGCCTTGACAGCCGCCGGCGACACCCTAGACTGTTGTCATGCCCGCAAGCAATGACCTGTGCCGGGACGACGGCACACAGGAGGTGCTCGTACATGCGTAGCTCATTGTTGGCACTCGCAGTCCTGGTTATCATGCCCGCCGTGGCCATGGCGTGGCCGCAACCGGGGGACCCGGCGCCGAGCGTTATGCTGCCCGACACGGCACTCGTCCCGCACACGATCCCCGGGGACTACACCGGCCAGATCTTGCACCTCTTCTTCTGGAAGTCGGTCGACAGCACCTGCCTGGCTGAGATGCCGCGGTTGCAGGTCATGTACGCCGACTACGGCAGCCAGGGGTACATGCCCCTCGCCATAAACGTGCTGGAGGACATGGATTCTGTGGTCAAGGTCTATGCTCGTCAGTACACCTACGGCTTCCTTCTTGACGACGCCTCGGCCTGGATGGCATACAGGATGGGTGGTTACATACCGCTGAACTACGTCATCGACAACCTCGGCCTCGTTGTCAACAGCATGGAGGGATTCGATGAGTCAGCCATTCGCGCCTGGGTTGAGTCAGTGTTGCCCGGTGTAAGCGACTCGCACTCCCCGTCCCTGGAGTTCATCAGGGTCGGGGCAAACCCGGCCGTCGCAAGCAGCGCTGTCCGGCTCAACCTGCCCAGGGACGCTCACGTCAGCCTGCGCGTCTACTCGGCATCGGGTGCACTGGTGAAGACTCTGCGTAATGGAAGCATGCCGGCCGGGTCCAGTACGGTCACCTGGAATCTGCGTGACGAAAACGACAGGCGGGTTGCCAGTGGCCTTTACCTGTACGAACTCCATTCCGGTTTGCACGTGGCGCGCGCCAAGGTCACCCTTTTGAGATAGTACCGGCAGCTTCTTCGGACCGGGCTAGTGTGTACTGCTCCGTCACCAACTGGTCCAGTGTCCCTGCCTGCATCTCAGAGCCCAGATCGTACCGGCCTGCCACGCGTCACTATGACAGCAGCGCGGCGACCGATGCCACCAATACTGCGGCACTAACCACGACCAGCCAGTTGGCCGGCTTTCGTACCGGGCGAGCCTCTCTCTCCGAATGTCCTTCTATATTAAAATCCATATGTACCTCCGCCGGTGTTAGACCCCGCGGGAGGCGGTGGGATTCCGTTTCAGGCACCGGATGCAGCATTGACTGCCCGGGCCGCCGTTCTAGAATAAGACAATGAAGAACCAGGTACTTACGGCGCTGCTGCTGGTGCTGGCAGTCCAGGGAGGATGCGGCAGCAAGACATCCTCCAGGACAACCGTGACTCTCTGGCATGCCATGGGCGGGGAGTCGCAGAAGACCCTGAAGACCATGGTTGACCGGTTCGAGAGCACGCACGCTGACATCCACATAGAGCTGGTCGGGATGGGCAACTACGACGCGCTTTCCCAGAAGCTGATGGGCGCGGTCGCGGCGAAGAACCCGCCGGTGATTGCCCAGATGTATGAGAACTGGACGACACAATTGCATGCGGGCGGCGAGCTGGTCTACCTCGACAGCTTTGTTCACGGGCCCGGCGGCCTCAGCGCCGAGGAGCTGGCCGACATCTACCCGGCTCTGCTCGAGAGCAACACCTGGGACAGCAGGCTCCTGACCCTGCCGTTCAACAAGAGCGTGCCGGTCTACTACTACAGCGTCCCGATGTTCGCGGCGGTCGGCCATCCTGAGTTCCCGAAGACCTGGCCCGAGTTCAGGACTACCGCCAACCGGCTGACACGGCGCGACGCAGCCGGCAGGGTCGAGACGTGGGGTGCGGCCGGCGGGACCGACATCTGGATATTCGGTTCGATGCTGTTCCAGCGCGGGAGCCGGTTTCTCGAGCAGGAGGACGGAAAGCCGTTGTTCAACGGCAGCGAGGGAGTCGCGGCGCTCGAGTTCCAAGTTGACATGGTGCTCAAAGACAAGGTGCAGAACACCGACGTGGGCCGGACCCCGATGGACGACTTCCTGGTGGGCAGGATGGCGACGCTGACCGGCAGCTCGACCTGGCGCGCGCCGGTAGTGGACAAGGAATCATTCCCGGTCGGCATGGCGCCGATACCGACGTGGGGCAAACCGGCGGCCATCGTTTACGGCACGAACATCGGCATGTTCCGGCGGGCGACGCCGCAGCAGAAGGCCGCGGCCTGGACGTTCATAAAGTGGTTCACCAGCCCGGAGCAGCAGGTCGAGTGGTCGCTCGGCACCTGGTACGTGCCGATACACCGGCGTTGCCTCGATGATCCGAGAATGGTCGAGCGGCTGGCGAAGACGCCGGGGTTGAGAGAGGCGTATGCGCAGATGGACTGCGCCGTGTTTGAGCCGCGCGGGCTGAAGTGGCTGGCCGGCCGCAAGGCCCTGGTCGAGGAGCTCGAGCAGGCGATGCTCGGCGCTAAGTCGCCCAAGCAGGCGCTCGATGACGCGGCCGCGCGCTACTCCGGTAGCGCGCACTGACCAGTTGCCGATTCCTTCCCGGTGACGAAGGTCACCCTCACCCTTTCCCTCCCCCGCAAGGGGAGGGAATTGAAGAGAGGGGGCAGGGCACGGCATTGCCTGTATGGAGGTCACTGGTCATTGGGAAACAGGACTTGGGTGTCAACCGCCTGGGCCGTCAGTACCTGACTGAGTCAAGCACGAGGCCGCAGGCCGGCGCGGTCTGGAACGGCGGGAAGGGCTTGCCCGCGAGCGCGGCGCGGATGTCCTTCTGAGTGAGCCGGCCTGAACCGCAGGCTACCAGCGCGCCAACGATTCTCCTGACCATTTTGTAGAGGAAACGGTCGCCTTCGACGGTCACCAGGACTTCGTCGGCGGCTGGAACTACCCGGACATGACGAACATGGCAAGTTCCGTTCTCGTCCCGGGTCTGGCAGAACGCTCGGAAGTCACGCGCGCCCTCGAACAGGGAAGCGGCCCGGCGCATCTTCGCGACGTCCAGTTCAGTCCAGAACTCCCAGGCGAATCGTCGGCGCAGGGGAGACTTGCGGCGTACGATGTGGTAGACATAGGTCTTGCCTGTCGCGCTGTGCCGGGAATGGAACCCTGGTTGCGCCTCTTCGACGGATAAGACCAGGATGTCCTCGGGCAGGAAGTGGTTGACCGCCAGTTTCAGGCGGGCTAGGCTGAGCGGCGAGTCAATGTGGACGTTGGCGACATAGGCTCGGGCTGAAACGCCGGCATCGGTACGGCCGCATCCGTAGACAGTGGTCTTCTTCTGGATGATTCTGCCTATGGCAGACTCAATCTCGCCCTGCACGGTCTGATGACGGGGCTGGTACTGCCAGCCGGCGTACCTCGTACCGTCGAACTCGACGATGAGTTTCAGGTTTCTCATGGCCGGCCGGGCCGGAGGGTTGAGGGAGCGGGGAGGGCCCGGAAGGTCAGCGCGGGCGCTTCTTCAGGCACTTCATACAGAGCCGGGCATGGGGCACTACTTCAAGTCGGGCCTTGGGAACCGTCCCGCCGCAGGAGACACAGACGCCGTAGGTACCGGCAGCTATCCGCCGCAGTGCGTCTTCGATCTGGCGCAGGGTTTCGGTCTCGATCGTCTTGAAGCGAGAGGCCATTTCCCGCTGGTAGTTCTCAGTGCCCTGGTCCGCGGCATGACTACGGTGGGTGGAGAGGTCGCCGGTTACTTCCGGGCAGGCGGCGTCCATCACTTCATCCGTGATGCGGCCCTGTTTGAGCATCCGCTGTTTCTCGGCCAGCAGGGCCCTCTCGTACTTGTGCAGCTCGCGTTTGTTCATCACTCCCTCACTCTCTTGAGCGCCAGTTCGGCCGGTTCGCGGTTGATCTTTGTGCTCTTCCGGACGTCCGATTCGGGCGGCAATTCGTCGGTCACGACCACGGCCAGGGTCTCGCGCCGGATGTAGTCCTCGAACGCCTTGACGGCAGCGGTCAGACGCGGCGAGGCCAGGCAATGCAGCCGGATCCGGTCGGTGACCTCAAATCCTGCCGACTTGCGCAGGTTCTGTACCTTGTGGACGAGTTCGCGGGCAAAGCCTTCGTTCTCCAGCTCCGCCGTCAGCGTCGTGCAGATGCCGACCGCACGCTCCGGGCATTCCTCGACCGCATAGTCGGCCGGGAACGGCGCGTCCTTTTCGCCAAACAGGAGGTCGTGGACATTCAGCTCTTCCTTGATGGTTTCGGCATGGCGAAGGATAGCTTCCTTCTCGCCCGGTTCGTTTAGGCGGAGAAGAACCGCCTGCAGAGGCTGGCGCACCTTCAGCTTCGTCTTCTCACGTGCGGCACGGCCCAGTGACACCACCGCACGGACGACGCCCACCTCTTTCTCGAGGCACAAGTCGATGAGCGCTGCTTCCGGTTCCGGATAGGGGCAGAGGTGGACGGACTCAGCGACCCCGTTCTCGCCCGGCTGAACGAGGCTCTGGTATAGCTCCTCGGCCAGGAAAGGCATGAACGGAGCAATGGTCTTTGCCAGGGTGACGAGGCAGTCGTAGAGGGTGCGGTAGGCGGCCTGCTTGTCGGCGTCCGAAGCCGGCTTCCAGAACCGGCGCCGGCTGCGGCGCACATACCAGACCGACAGGTCGTCGATGAACTCCTCGACTGCGCGCGGGGCCGAGGACGGGTCGTAGTCGTCGAGCCGTTCACGCGTCAGTCTGACCAGGGAGTTGAGCCGCGAGAGGATCCAGCGGTCGAGCAGGCCGCGGGACATGACCGAAACGTCGGGCGCTTCGGATCGTGTTCCAAGGCCGGAGCCGGGAGTCCACTGGTCGATGTTGGCGTAGGTGACAAAGAAGCTGTAGACATTCCAGAGAGTGAGGAACTTGCGGCGTACCTCGTCACCGAGGTCGTAGCCGAAGTTCAGGTTCTGGACCGGGTTGTGGCGGCAGAAGACCCAGCGCATCACGTCCGCGCCCATCTTCTCGAAGGCCTCGTCGGTGTCGACGGCATTGCCCCAGGACTTATGCATCTCGCGGCCGTCGGCCCCTTTCATCAACGCGTATCCGAGGATGGTCCTGAACGGCGAGCGCTTCTCAAGCACCGTGCTCATCGTCAGGATGGCGTAGAACCAGTTGCGGAACTGGCCGGGGAAGCTCTCGGTGATGAACTCGGACGGGAACCATTCCTGCCAGTAGGCGTGGTTGGTCAGGTAGTGAATTGTCGAGAAGGGAACGATGCCCGCATCCAACCACGGGTTGCCTACGTCTTTGATGCGCGCCGCCGGTTTGCCGCACCTGCCGCATGCGACCCGGATTTCGTCCACCCAGGGGCGGTGGGGTGTGTTGCCATCGAACTGCTCCCAGCCGGCCACGGCTCTTGTCTTCAGCTCCTCCCGCGAGCCGATGACATCGAACCAGCCGCACTCGCAGCGGAAAATGGGCAGCGCCAGCCCCCAGTAGCGCTTCTTGGAGATGCACCAGTCGGACATGTTGGTCAGCCAGTCGAGCTCCCGGGCCAGGCCGAAGTCGGGGATCCACCGCACCTGTCGCGCCGATTCCTTTATCTCCTCGCGCAGTGAGTCCATGGATATGAACCACTCGTCCACCAGACGGAAGACGAGTTCCTGACCGCAGCGCCAGCAGACCGGGTAGCGGTGAGCGTAGTCCTCGACCTGGAAGAGAAGGCCTTTCTTCTCCAGGCTGTCGAACACGGGCCGGGCCGCCGACTGGGCATCCATTCCGCTCAGCCAGCCAAAGGCCTCGGTGAACGTCCCGTCCTCTTTCAGGGGCGCGATGACCGCGAGGCCATGCTCCTTGCCGAGCAGGAAGTCCTCCTTGCCGCAGCCCGGCGCGATATGGACGATGCCGGTGCCCTCGGCGGCGCTGACTTCGTCCCAGGGAATCACCCGGTGCTCCACGCCCTGCTGGGGAGCGAGTTCGTCAAACGGGCCGGTGTAGCGCAGGCCGACCAGCTTCCCGCCTTTGAGTTCTTCGATGACCTCCATCCCTTTGCCCAGGACGGGGAGGAGCGGCTTGGCCAGGATATAGACGTCACCGTCCTTGCGCGCGCGGACGTACTCGAGTTCGGGGTGGACGGCAGCGGCGACGTTGGACGTCAAGGTCCAGGGTGTTGTCGTCCAGACCAGCAGGAACTCGTTCTCACTGCCGGTGACGCGCAGGCGGAGGAAGACGGCTTTGTGAGTAAGCTCGCGATAGCCTTCGGTCGCTATCTCCTGGTCGGAGATGGCCGTCCCGCAGCGCGCGCACCACGGCATCACGTCGGTGCCTTCGTAGACCAGGCCGCGCTCGTGGCATCGCTTCAGGAAGTGCCAGATGGAGTAGTTGTTCTCCTCGGACATGGTGAAGTACGAGTTCTCCCAGTCCATCCACTGGCCGAGACGGACCGACTGCGCGGCCTGGATACGGGAGTACTTGAGCACTCTCTCCTTGCACTTCTCCACGAAGAGGTCGATCCCCAGCTTCTCGATGTCGCGCTTGGACTTGAAGCCCAGCTCCTTTTCCACTTCCACCTCGACCCAGAGTCCCTGGCAGTCGAATCCGTTCTGGTACCGCTGGTCATGGCCGAGCATGGCGTGGTAGCGCTGGAAAAGGTCCTTGTAGGTCCGGCCCCACGCGTGGTGCACGCCCATCGGGTTGTTGGCGGTGATTGGTCCGTCGAGGAACCTGAACTTCGGGTTGCCCCGGTTGCGTGATACCAGCTTGCCGAAGATGCCGTGTTCTTCCCAGAACCTGAGGATGCGCGGCTCGATTTCCCTGTGGTCGGGCTGGCGAGGAACAGGCGTAAACATCAGACGAAATCAGATGCTGGATGGCAGATGTCAGAAGTCAGAAGTGCAGACCTCCGGATCATTCTGCATTCTGGTTTCTGCATTCTGACTTCTGCCTTCGGCTCTTTCTGTCTACCGCGCCCTGCCCGTGTTCCGGGCGTCGTGATGGAACATCGGCCAGACAGACTCGGCCGGGGCGCTCACTCCCGCTATGCACCATGCCCGATAGCCGTCGCCGACGTAGATGTAGCCGTTCGCGTCCAGTTTGGGCGAGGAGAGAGCGAACTCCGGGTCGGACAGGCCTTCGCCAAGGCCGCAGGCCCAGCGGCGCGTGCCGTCCGGGTTCACCGCGTAGAGCGTGTCGCTGCCCTGCAGGGCAAGCCGTTTCTTACCTGGGACGACGAGTATGTACAGGTAGCCGTCAACCGTGAGAGCCGGGGTCGAGACAGCCCCGTACATGGCCGGAGTGAAAACCCACTTCGGGTCGCCGTTGGGATCGATGGCCGTGAGTTTGCCGTCCCCGCCTATGTAGATGGTGCCATCCGGGCCGACAACCGGTCCCGAGGCGTCGGCGCCGACTGTATACTGCACGCTGCCACCCGTACCGTCGGCCAGCCGGATGGACTGGAGCACTCCGGTTTCGTTGTCAACTACGTAGAGCACTCCCTCTCCCCGCGTCGGGTCAATCGCCAGCGGGGCAGCGACCGGTTTGCCGACGATGGTCGATGTCCACTTCACGCTGTCGGTCGACGGGTCGATAGCGTAGATGGTGCCGTTCTGGTTGACCGCGTAGACGGTGCCGTCAACTCCGACCACGGGTGCCGTACTGCCGCCTTCGGTAAAGACCTCCCAGAGGACCGACCCTTCCGGGCTCAGGGCGATGATGGTCGAGTCGGCGGTCTGGAAGTAGCACGTGCCATCAGCGCCGAGCGCGCCGGGCGCCAGCACCTGGCTGCCGATGGAATCGGCCCATTTGGCCGTGCCCCCGGGATTGACCGCGTACACGAACTCATTGGTGCAGCCGATCAGGATGGTGCCATCGTCCGCCAACACGGGCGCGGCGGCGAACTCTTCGCCGTATAGGTCGGGCGCGAAGAACTTCCAGGCGACACTGCCGGACGGGCTGCAGGCGAGGAGCGCGCCGTAGTCCCTGCAGGCGATGTAGGCGATATTGCCGGAGCCGATGGCGAAGGTACTGGTGGTGAAATCCGCGGAGTCTTCTTCCGGGTTCTCGGGGTCGGTAAAACCGATTGACCAGACGACCGCGCCTTCGCCCGGTGCGACGGTGGCGCTCAAGGGAGCGGACCAGCGCGAGGCGCGCTTGCTGTTCTTGGCCCGCACCCTGATGCCGAACGAGCCGAGAGCGGAATAGGTATGCGTGTCGCTGAATGCCACCCCGCCGTCGAGGAACTGCGACCATTGGGACTTGCTGCCGTCGCCCCAGTCGAACTGGTAGGAGACCTGGGCGCCTGACGCGTCGGTAGTGGAGGTAGTGCAGGCCATGGTGATGCCGCGCAGCCACTGGGCCGGACCCTTCGGCGCATCCGGAACCAGAGGCGCCTTGCCGCAGCTGCTGCCCAGCAGTGCGGCCAGCGCGATGAGCAGAAGCGGTGGCAGTATCCTGGATTTCATGTTTCCTCCATAAGCTGGCGTATCGTCTTGCCGCTGTCGGGGGTGAATCCGGTGGTTAGAGGCGGATTTAGTCCCTGTGAGCAAGGGACAAGGATAGCCGGGAAAGAGCCTCTGTCAATCGCTGCGGGCGGGCCGCCGTGAGGCGGAATCGATAGTCAGTGCCGCCCGACCACCCGCTCTGCCGCCCTCCGAAAGACTATCCCAAGAGAACGGGCCCTCCGAAGAGGGCCCGCTGGAGGAAGTTCTCCGGCTACCGCTTGCCGGTGTTGGAGAGGTCCTTCTGCCACTTGGGCCAGGCCGCACTTGGGTCGAGCGGGCCGTCGGCGTAGCCGGCCACGCAGAAGAGCGCGCTGGCCCCGACGACGATGATGTTGCCGGTGCTCGTGATCGATGGGTTGGGTAGGCCGTCAAGCAGCCCCAGCGTCCCTTTCCCCGGCCTGGCGCGCCCGGCTTTGCGCCCGCCGTCGGGCAGGTAGTAGTTGCAGTCGCAGGTCCAGACCTTGGCTCCGTCGGTCTGTTTCCGGCAATAGAGCACGTCGTTGTCGTCCTGGAAATAGACGTAGCCGTTGGCCGCGACGATCGGCGTGGTGAAGAACCCGAAGGCCTGTACGAGTGTCTGCTGCCAGTTCGTCGTGCCGGTGTTCGGGTCGAGAGAATAGACCGTGCCCTGTTCGGTGCCGACGAAGAGCGCGGATTGGCCGATAGCGGGCCGCGCGGCCACGCCGTCCAGCGTCACGGTCCACCTGATACTGCCATCAGGATTGACGGCGTAGAGGCGGGATGAATCCGTGCCGCAGTAGACCGTGCCGTCACCGCCGACCACCGGCCCGTAGACCTCGCCGATGGGTTCAAGGCTGAGACGCCACAAGGGAGAACTGAGATCCGCGTCGATCTTGACCAGATAGCCGGAATCGGTGCCGAAGTAGACGCTGCCGTCAGCGTCAATCACCGGTGCGTCCACGACGGTAGTGCCGCCGAGGCTGTAGGTGGGACCGGGGGTGACCGATCCGCCGGCGTCAGTGAACTTGTAGAGCCGGTCGATGCTGTCCGCATCAGTCTCGCGGCCGAGATAGAGGTCGCTACCGTTGACCGCCGCCGCGCCGAACTGGATGTAGGGTTCGAGAGGCTCGTCCGCTATATCCGGCCACCGCCAGGCACGTGACAGACCCTTCAGGGCCAGCGCGTAGACTTCTCCCTCGTCGCTGCTGACTATGACGTGCCCGCCGCTGAGCGCCGGATCGCTGACGAAATCCTGATCCGCCCACCTGGTGGTGGTGCTGCTCCGGAGGGCTTTGTTGGAGGCTCTCAGCGAGTAGAACATCGAGTTGCCCCAGGAGAAACCCATCACGACTTCATGGTCGCCGTCGTTGGCCACCAGCGCCGAAGTCGACATCGTGCCGCCCTCGGGGTCCCGCCACCACCATTTGACACCGCCCTCATTGCCGACCGCGATGTAGACCGTCTCCGGTGCCGACTTCGTGCCTTTCCAGTCCTGGAATCGGACTATCACGTCCGCGGTTTCGACTCGGGTGAAGACGTGGCTGACGGCGAAGCCGCCGGGTGACGGCATGAGTTCGGTCGCGGTGTCGCTGCTGGCAGACCACTTGACGATGGCGCGGATGTCGTCGCCGTCCGGGTCGGACCCGTAGACGGTGATGTAAGTTTCAGCGTCCTTGACCGCGACCGGCGGTATCAGCACGGAGTCAACTACCGGTGCGTTGTTGGGGTTCACCTTCACGGTCAGGGCCGGGGAGAATTCGGAGGCCTTGGAGGGATTGGCGTCGAGAATGGCCTGCGCCTTCACTTCGTAGGTGCCCGCGGCGCTCCACTCATGGGAGACCGCCGCGGTCTCCTCGGACAGGTAGGCGACGTCGCCCGTGTCAACGGCATCCTGCCAGTCCATGACGTAGCGGATGCTGCCTTTCGAAACCGTGGTCACGACGCTGCAGGTGTAGGCGGCGCCGGTCCAGGTCGAATCGGCTCCCCACGGGGCGCCCGGCGTCTTCGGCGGCCGGATCGGGCAACCGGTCAGGCACAGGACGACCACTACTGCCAGCAGCGCGGTCGCTGCCGTCCTTTTCCAGTCCATGGAATCCTCTCTGTCGGCCGCTGCCGGCGGCTACCGGGTCACGACCGGACCGTGAAAGACGCCTACTTCCGGCATGCGCACGCTGGCGCCCTTGCCGTCCTGGAAGTAGTAGTAGTAGGTGTGCATGTTGCTGAGGAACTCGTTGCTGTAGTAGGCGTAGAGCCCGTTGGCGGCGTTGCCGCGGATGAGCTTCATCGCGTGCGGGACGTTGTCAACGTAGATCATGGCCACGGTCGGGGCGTCGAAGTCCACGTCATTATAGTGGACCAGGAACCCGTAGCGGGAAGGCATCTGCCAGATGTCCTTCATTCCGCCGATACCGGGCTCCAGACGCTGGTCGAGGAGGACCGGCGGCGAGTTGAGCCTGGCCGTGACCTGGGGACCGCGGATGAAGCCGGCAGCCGGCAGGGAGACGCAGTCGCCGTTGCCGTCCTTGGCCATGAAGTAGTAAGCGTGCGGTCCGGGCGGCAGCATCGTCTGGTAGACGTAGGTGCCGTTCACGCAGGTGCCGGAATAGAGCGCCATGTCGTGGGGCAGGCCGTCGATGAATACCTTGATGCACTTGGGCGGCTTGCAGACATCGCGGTCCTTGTACTTCACCGTGTACGTGTAGACGTTGTACTCCGAGCCCTGGGTGTAGTGGACGCCGCCCTCGGAGAGAAGCGGAAGCCGGTTCAGGATCTTCTTCTTGGTGCCGACCAGCAGGTTGGTCAGTGCCCCGTAGCGCGGGAACCGCTCGCTTGCGCCCCGCGCGTCCTCGGTGTAGAAATAGTACGAATGCTCGCCCGGAGGAAGCGTCAGCCGGGCCCGATAGTACCCCTTAGGGGAGCCCTTGGGGTGGGTCATCGGGTAGGCGACACCGTCAATGTACACTTCCACCTTGGCGGGAGCGTCGTTTTCCGCATCGGTGTACATGACCGAGGCGACGAATACGGTCTTCGTCGTTCCCGTCAGCGGTGTGATGAGCGGTTTGCAGAGGCAGGGCTTGGTGTTGCCCTGGGCCAGCGCCGGCGTGGCGAGAACCAGGATGAACAGAACAACTGAAGCTGCGGCAAAAGCATAGTGCTTTGTGCGCATTCTTCCTCCTTTTTTCATAGCGCGGGTATTATAGGTTTGTGGGTCTGGGGTGTCAAGGGAAGCGACCCCTGACTGCTCTCTGGGAGCACGCAAACCCCTGCTGCTGCGGCCGGTATCGAGACAAAAGACCTGTCGTCAGACGCCGCGAAACGGACGGCGCATGCGACCCAGTGGCAACCTGAAGGCTGGAGCACCACCTCCATCTTACATTCCCCTATATCTCTGTCAACAAAGCATTTGCAGCGGGCCGCCGTCCGGGACTGCCGGCGGCGAAAGGCGGCGCGATACCGGACGGGCGCGGGCAGGCCGGGAGGCCCCGGGTTTGACAACCGGGCGTTCCGAATCTAGGCTTGGGTGCGGTGTCGAGGTCATAGCAGGGGCACCTCGACATGCAGCATCAACCAGTTCAGCCCCGCATTCGTGTGTGCGGCTTTGCCGACGGGAGGTGGCAGAGATGAAAGCGATCGTGGTACCGAAGGTCATGACTCTGACCAGTACGGCTTTCGCCCAGGTGCAGACCATCAGGCGGTCGTGCACCGCCGACGGAGCAGACGTTTCGCCTGAGTTGCGGTGGGACCAGGTGCCGGCCGGCACCAGGAGCTTCGCCGTTACCTGCCGCGACTCCGACATGCCCCGCGGAACGTTCATTCACTGGATCATCTACAACATACCCGGCACCGCGTCCGGCGTACCCGAAGGTCTGCCCCGGCAGGAGCTACTGCCTGACGGGTGCTGCCAGGGCACGAACGACTTCCACGAGACCGGCTACATAGGCCCCAAACCGCCGCCCGCCAAGACTCACAACTACCACTTCGAGCTCTACGCGCTGGATGACAAGCTGCCGGTCGAATCAGGCGTAACCGCGGCCCGGCTGCACGACCTGATGAAAGACCACATTCTCGCCACGGCCCGGCTGACGGGCACGTACCGGAGGTAGGGGAGAGAAGCCGCGAGAACGCGGTCGGCAACCAGGCGCTGGCCGCGCCGTTTCCGGACTCGCGACCGATGACCGACCTCGGTCCTCTGGCCGACAACAGTCCCGTTCCTCCGGCGTTCTCTCCTGCCGAGTCCGGGTCAGGGCGGCTGAGAGTCAAGCGATTGGTGGCGGTTTCCCTTTCTTGACATCCGTCCGGGATTCGCTTTGATGAAGGAGCAACGCCGAGGATAATCCGAACTGCGGTCGGCGTCGACACGGCGGGCCGGGATACGGCAGGGCAGTAGGCTTCGCGTCTGGCGACGGAACATTGCCCGAATACCTCTCTTCGGTCCGGAGTTTAGCTGTTTTCGACAGTCTGCTAAGCAACGAAACCTGGAGGCGCGAATGTCTCGATACGTTCTACTGCTGGCGCTGGTTGCGGCTACAGCCGGCCATGCAACCTGGCTGAACAACTCCGACAAAGACTATGAGGTCCGGCTTGGCGCCGAGATGGGCTTCCTCGGCGTGCTCAGACACAACATCCAATTCGGCCCGGACCCCTATGGCACCAGGTTCGACTACGTCAGAGAAGGCAGCCAGAACATCCTCTTCCCCTTTCAAAGGATGTCGGCCGAGCTGCACCTCAAACCCCGGCACACAGTCGTCCTGCTCTATCAGCCGATCGACCTCCGCACCGAGGCTCGGCTTGAGAACGACCTGGTCGTCGACTCAACCGTCTTTCCGGCCGGGACCGCGATGAACTTCCGTTACGGATTCGACTTCTACCGGGCCAGCTACCAGTATGACTTCTGGACAGAGCCGGACCGCGAACTCGCGGTCGGTGTGTCGCTCCAGATCCGCAATGCCTCCATCTCCTTCGTGGCCAAAGACGGTTGGGAAGGTCGCGTGTACAACGACATCGGGCCGGTGCCGGTGATTCGGTTCCGCGGCCGGCTGCCGGTGTGCGGCAGGTCCTGGGTCGGCACCGAGATCGACGGCTTCTATGCCGAGGGCAAGTTCATCACCGGAAGCACCAACGTCGAGTCGAGCTTCCGCGGCGCGATTCTCGACGCCTCGGTCAGGTACGGCCTGAGCCTGAACGAGACCGTGGACGGTTTCATCAACGCCCGCTACGTCGGCGGCGGGGCTGCGGGCCAGCAGGTTGAGCCTGAGAATCGGGGCACCAGCGGCTACACCGACAACTGGCTCGGCGCTTTCTCGCTCTCGATCGGCGCCTATATCAAGTAGTCGCCGTCCCGGCAAGAATCGCGGGCAGGCTCCTCGCCTGCCCGCTTCGCTTAGGATGCCGTCCTGTCTACGTCCCGCGCCTATCTGTGTTCATCGGCGTGCATCGGCGGTTTCGTCCTTCGGGTTTCGAGCTCCAATCGTCATTGACCTCTGCGGTCCCTGTCCGACAGTGCGTGCTTCGGGCTTCGTCATTCCTCAGTGGCAGGTATCCGTCATTCTGCATTTTGATATCTGCATTCTGCAGTTTGAATTGCGTCCTCCCACCACGGCGTGAATCTGCGGTTATCCTCTCCGTCTCCTCACGTCTGACTACTTCAGGACCCATTCGTGCCTTGGTGTCTTGGTGGCAAGACTCCGGTGTCCGTCATTCTGCATCTTGATATCTGCATTCTGCAGTTTGAACTGCGTCCTCCCCCCACGGCGTGAATCTACGGTTGTTCCGTCCGCCATCCACACGTCTGCATTCTGACTTCTTCCTTCTGCCTTCTGACTTCGGTCGTCCCTCGCACTACACCGCTTCTATCGTCGTCGGCGGCTTAGCTGTAACGTTGTACGTCACGCTCACCACGCCCGGCACTTCACCGGTGATCCGTTTTGCCAGCTTCTCCAGCTTCGCATAGGGGAGACGCGTTACAGTCGCGGTCACCGCATCGGTGCTCTCAAAACAGCGGAGTTCAATTTGCTGGCCGAAGTCCCGCTTGCCGTTGCGCATGCCGGTCACCTTGTCATTGTGCAGAATCGCCAGCCACTGGAACGCACGGCAGCCCTTCAGCTCGGCTTCGAGGACGGCCGTCGCCTTCCGCACTACGGCCACCCGCTCGGGCGTCACTTCGCCGATGACCCGCGCGGCCAGCGCCGGGCCCGGGAACGGCGGCCGGGCGTAGATCTCTTTGGGCAGGCCGAGCGCCTTGCCTACGACTCGGATCGAGGTCTTGCGCAATTGCAGCACCGGTTCGAGTACCTTGTAGCCAAAGACCTTCTGCGTGTCGATTCCGAGCTGTTCGAGGATGTTGTGCTGGCGCTTCACGCCCGCGACCGTTTCCTCGACGTCGGTCCAGTTCGTGCCCTGGAGCAGGAACTTCGCCCCGCTCTGCCTCACCAGGTCGCCGAAGACCTTCTTGTAGAAGGTCTGGGTGATGGCCTCGCGCTTCTCCTCCGGGTCGGTCAGGCCCTTGAGCGCGGCGAAGAAGGCGGCCTCGGCGTGGACCAGCTTGACCGGCACGCCCAGGCGCTTGAACACCTTCACGATGTACTCGGGTTCGCCTTCGCGCATGATGCCGTTGGCGATGAAGTAGGTCTTAAGGTTCTTGCCCAGGGCCTTGTGGCCGATCATCGTCACGACCGACGAATCCACGCCTCCGGACAGGGCGTTGACGGCCAGCCCGTCGCCGACGGTCTTGCGCAGTTCATCGACCTGGGTCGCGATGAACTTCCTGACGTTCAGTTGTGCGGGCGTTATCTCTTTCACGTCCATATTTCCTCCACTACTTGCGTTCTGGTCTGATGTCTGCCGCTCGGCGTTTGGCCTTCGCCGCTTCTCGGGTTCTTGTCTTACCGTTCGTCGCTTGGCGCTTGGCGGTCGTCGTTCGGCAGGTGCCTGCGGAATGCTAAGCCTAGGCCGGTATGTTCCGGGGTCAAGGCATGAGCCCGGCCTTGCCGAGGGGCCAAGAGGGCCGGCGGGCGCGAGTTCGTCGGTTGTCCGCTCAGAATGCGCGGGCGGCGCGGGTCAAATGGGCGGGCGGAACTGGGACGCGTAGACTAGCCCTTGACGCGCTTCAGATTGAGATTAGCAATGTGTCCCCGAAACTCCCCCGCTCCAGCGCCTTCAAGCCCGCCTTGTACAGTGCCCTTGTAATCTCCCCGCGCAGAGTTGCTCACTACCAACGTCGGCCGCCGCCGGGTAGCTTAGCGCGTCAGGAATCGCAACCGGCGTCCCCCAGGTCTTCCCTGTTTGGAGGTTCGCTCTGGGACGGATCTGAGAGGCGTTTCCACAGCGCATGATCCAAAGAGGTCGGCTCGGTGCCGATCCGGCTCGCGACCGCCTCGATCAATCCGATAGCATCTAGGTCACGTATCGGCCGACCGAGAGACACGCCGACAAACCGTTTGATGTGAACGTCAGGTTTGACGGTGCTGACCCCGAACAGCATCCTGAGATACTGAAATGTAGCCAAGCCAATCCCCTTGACTCCAAATGTCAGGTATCCAATGGCGCCGGCCCTGGTCATCCAGTCCCGGATGGCCTTTTTCTCTTCCTCGATGGTAGGGCAGCCGCTGGCAATGTCGCGAAGCCGTGCACAAACTGAGTGTAGGAGTTCGGCACGGCGGGTGTCCCGGCTCTGCGTCACCACGTGCGCGAATTCACGCGGACCCAGTCGATCGTACAGACTCAGCATGTCGCCCAGCAACCGCATGTCGGGATGCTCGGACCGGAATCTGACCACCCGTGGTACCACGAATCTTCGATAGTTACGGTGGATCGATAGGACCGCGTCTAGACAGCAGAGCACCGCCGTCTCGTGACCGAACCTTGCAGGCTCGGTCGCACTCAGATCGAGCTTCATCGACTTGACCGTGGTTGCCAAACGGGCAATGTCCGCATCGTCGTAATTGCCGTGCTTCTTCTCTCTCACCCCGGGACGACCCGATGCCAATGCAGTCAAGGCGCGTCGAAGTTGCGCTTCGGAAGAAATGACTCTCACGGAGTTGGTGATCATCAAATTGAGGTCTGCTGGAGGATTATCAACCCTCGTGTCCTCATAGATCCCGATGAGCGGCTTGCCGCGAGCGTACGCGTATCCGAGCTCCCATGCAGTGCCGGAATCGACATCTGTGCCGTTGAGCACTGCCACCACAGCATAGCAGTCCTCCAAAGCACTGACGTCGCTAGAGAAGAACGACAGAGTCCGCCTTCCGCTCGATGGAGCCAGCCCACCATCTCTGTGGGGCAGATAGGTCCGGAACCCACAGTCGGTGCAAACAGCGTCAATCGCACAGAGGTAATGCCTGTCGCCTGGCGTGTACAACGGTCCAGCGACGTAGATCAGCAGCGGCCTACGCATAGGCACGGGGTGGCATTCGGGCTATTCTTAAGGCAGTTTCTTCCACCTCTGAGCTCAGATCAGTCTCACCGTGGTTGTCTATCAGTACGACGTATTTGCGGGACTCATAGAGCTTCGCGTAGTTGGCCTTGATCAGCCGTATCACTTTCTTGTCCTTGGCCGAGACCGGTCGATGGTCGCGCTCCAATAGTCGCTGAAAGCACGTACCGTCTGGCGCACTTACGTACACCGTCAGGTTCTGCTTCGGATAGTGGAAGGGGTCAAACTGCAGGTCGATCAGCTGCTTCAAGACCCTGAGCAGTGAATCCTGTGTGCGACCGGTAGATGCGCCCCTCATGAGCTGATACGCCACGAGGGCGTCGTTGTAGCTAACGTAGAGGACGACGTTTCCACTTCTGAGTGCTGGCAACAGGTATGTTTCGACATAGAACGCCTGCTCCGCCAGCAGTAGCGTCGTCTCACATAGCCACGGGAGTCCAAGGAACCTTCCGCCTACACGCATCAGTTGTCTAACAAAAAGCGTGATGTGCGGGAGTTGGTCCTCCTTCACCTCTTGGTCGCCGAATCCCCCAAGAATCGTCACAGGCATGTGGTGCACGCCACGCAACCGCTTGGCCAAGTGCCGTGTGAAGTAGCTCTTGCCCGCTCCGGTCACGCCCTCAATCGTGATCAGCCGACCAGCCAAGCCGTTCGTCATTCGTTTCATAGTCCCTCACACTGCCACGGCGAGGCGCGCCGTGTATTGCTGGCCTGAACCGCAATGTCTACACTTCCCGCGCTGGCGGGGGCTGCGCCTACAGCCCATGAACTGCTTACGCGGGTGACGCGCTACTTGTGGCATAAGGCAGGTGACTTGACCGCACCAAGGAAGGTCAGCGACGAACACATGTGCACCGTTTCCACAGGCGAGCCTGCGTTTGGCCCGAGTTGTCAAGTGTTCGTCGTAGTCAGCCAAGACTGGACGGATATGGTGTTCTACGGAACGGCAGGGCACAGTGACGTGCTTCCCTAAAGCCGTGGTCATCACCGCGGCCCCGTCGGGCGTTACGCGTATCCGTATGGGCGCCTGGCATACGGAGGGAGCTCCAGCGTCCCAGGCCGAGACTCGGCTCGCCCCGACGCATCGGGAAACGGCTTCTCTCAGTCCTTCCGGTACACTCGGTTCGTATGCGACGAGAGTCGGGGATAGACACGTGGGGGTGAGCACGCGATCTCCACCCGAGTGGACGATTAGCGCTGACGCCAGTGCCCGACCGCTGATGCCGCTTGACGAATGCTGAAGGAGTGCACCATCCCGTCCCCGTAGCGCGAAGACTCTGGCGAACGACGTGCCGAGATCATGCACAGTGGCCACCTGCACGACTCCTAGTCCGGGAATCAGCATGTCGAAGGCTACCGTCTGCGTCGCCTCCGGGAACGTGTCCCAGGGAGGACGTACCACTACGTCTACCGGCAGACACAGCCGGCGGAAGATCGATTCGTATACAGACACTTGTCGTTCGGTCTCTGTGGGTGAGGTACCGCTGAATGTCATTGCCTCGATGAAAGGGTCTATCTCGGCGCATCGCAGCATCGGGAGCGATTCGTCCGGTGACTCCCTGCGGTACACAGCGCATGCCTGGAAGAGCCTCCGCGGTGACGTGGGTGCCGGGTCGGCTGCGATCAGCGCGGCGAACTGGCACTCCGATGTGGCGCGGAGGTAGCACTCCGGGTCTGATGCCAAGCCATATGACAACCGGTGGACATCACGATAGTGCGCTGGCTCAACGCTGAGCAGGCGATCCGGTATGAAGGCTGGAAGCAAGATCTCCTCGTAGCCGTTCGCTCGGAATTCGGCCGAAATCATATCAGTAAACAGCCTCTTGATCATCAGCCCCTTTTCACTCCAGACAACGTCGAGTGGTCGCCATGGAGCCCTCCGAAAGATCCCTGCGTCGCTCAACAGATCATACATGCCATCGAGACTACGCATGTTTGACCTCCGCGACAACCGGGAAGTCGTGCTGCATCAAGATCGTTGCCAAGCCGCACCAAAACCACCGGTCAGACCTCTTCCCCCACTGCTGAAACACACCTCGAAAGAAGGCGACAAAGTCGTCGATTGACTGCTGCACATCTCTCTTGATGAGTACGCACGGGTAGCGACTCATCGACGTGACCGTGTACGCTGACTCCGCGATGAAGACGGCCTTCAGCTTGCCCGTGGACATGGCCCTCTCTATTTCGATCCAGACATTTGGAGAGTGGCTGCCGCGTTTCGATACCACGGCGAATATTGCGTCAGAACGCCTGCAGAGCCGATCGATCTGCTGTGCTTGGTCCTCAGTCCAGAGCGAACTGGCGGGAACGTCATGCGATGTGGTGATCTGAACGCCCAGGCGCCCAGCGTAGGCACGAAGGGACGCCGCGCCAACCGGTTGACGTTCCTCCAAGCTCGTGATTATATACAGCCTATCTGTGTGTTGCACTTTCGTCGAACCTCCTGACACAGCCTCCGCCTGCGGCGGAGCGATACGTGCGGCCTTCGCTACCGACGCTGTCGAAGCGCGGAGTGAAGCTGCGTTTTCCTTTGCGACACGAGTCGCTCTTTTGTAGCTTACCGGAAAGAAACGTCTCAGCAAGCCCCTGTTCTGCTCGCTTAACAGCACCGTCTCGAGGTAGGTCGCGTCCCAGCAGACAGCCCGCTGGCCTCGATTTCTCTTGTCCGCGGAGATGTCGGACATGATAGTCGCCCAGTAACTGCCAGGCGTGGTCGTCGTAACAAGCAGGAAGATGTCAGCGTTGTAGTGGACGAGAGTCTCCATTATGCGGAGGTCCGCTTGCCGGACTGCCTTGCCCGAAACCGCGTAATGCTTGCACTGCACCACGGCCAGCTTTTCCTCCTGCCTGCCTCCAAGCGGTCCGGCTACCGCGGTTCTGACCAGCAGGTCACCGCCCCAATCGGTGCCCCGTCCTGTTGTTTCGACACTCAGGACCTCTGGTCGAGTCTCTAGGAGGCATCGTGCCAAGTCCTCAAGCTCCTCGCCGCTGCGTAGCTCCCGGAAGTCGATCAGGCCCACTTGGCGCACCGACCCGCTGCCACGAGGCCCGCTAGTACTTTCGGGGATTTCGTAGAACTCTTCCTCAATCCCACATTTCTCAAGGCCGAAGACGCTTGCTTGTGGGCGACAACCAGGAACTCATCACCGAACGGGTGAAGCTGGCGAGTAGATGATAACCACAATTCCTCGGTGGGGCCGACCGCGTTCACAACGTTGAACCGTTGCTCCGAAACCGTCCATGTGTCGAGTAACTCGGTCACAGACATCCTGACGCACTCATGCCCAACGCCGTGTAGACGCCTTGCAGTAGTCGGGGTGGGAAGGGCCAATGCTCACGGAGTTGCGCCTCTCGCTGTCTGACCAGGAGCATGAGGAGCAGTACGACGGGCTGCCGGAAGAGGAAATCACCTTGGTGCCGCTGCTTGATACAGTCCGGGGACACTCCTTCGTTAGCCAGCAGAGTCTCCACATCATGAGCCCTGACGTCGCCAACGACCTTGCTGAGTTCCTCGATGAGGAGTATGTTGAATCGCTCGTCCGCTTGATCCGCCAAGCCACACATTCGTTGGTAGATCTCACTCAGTCCGCGATAGAGTTCGGAGTGTTGCCGTCCTGCTGATTCGAACTTGGAGTTCGCCGACATGAAGAGGTCGTCGGCCGTCTCTGCCAGCGCCATGCTCTTTGCTGCCTCGTGAAGCACCGTTGGGTCGGCTGCCGTTCTTGGCTTGTAGACCAAGTCGTGCGTGAGTTCTGCATAGGCGTGTTGCAGGAGGGTTTTCACCTGCACTTCGCACGGGATCCGTTGGTGGATAGATGCACCGCACGCGCTGACTGTGGCTCTAGGTCGGAGAACATAGTGCACCGCCTGGTAGTTGAACTCATAGGGGCGGAGCTGACGTTCTTCCTCGAAGTCGCGGTCTCGGGAGCAACTCCAGCCCGCGTATCCCTCTATGACCTCCTTGATTCGATCCACGTCACGCAGTAGTAGAACTACGAAGCGGACGCCCACCCTGTCGGTGATGTCCTCATACGGATCATCGTATGTCTTCCCTCGGTAGAGAGCCTTGTACACCAGCGAGTCCTCGCCTTTGAGTCTCGACGTGGCGGGGATCTTCAGGAACGCCTCGACTGCCTCGCGCGAGCCGAGCGCCGAGCGGAGTCGCCGCAATACGACATAGACCACGAAGTGCGACCACGCGCGCAGAGCAGGAATGTCGCTGCGGAAGCGGTCGAGGACTTCCTTCTCGGTCATCCTCAGTCTGTATGGCTGAGCCTGCCTGCTATGCGCACGAGCGTGTGGTCGCTACCATCGTCAGGCATTATCTTGACCAACTCGGCGAATCTCTCGGCTGGCCCGGAAATGCTTACCTCGGAAGTGAAGGTGTGCCTGCGCCGCCTCAGCACTCGCGCTAGATAAGATAGGTCCTTGTTCACGGCCGTGGTCGGGAACTCCTCTTCACGCATGTGGGTGCGATAGGCATCGCGCACCTTGCCGGACAGATAGCGTGACGCGAATTCGCTGGCGGACAGGGTGTGCCGTTGGTCAACCTTGAGATAGGTGTAGAGTGCACCATGCGCGTCCAGCTTATCGGCGTCTGGAATGAGTGATGTAGTGTCTATGAACTTCTTTGACTTGAAATAGAAGTCACGGGTTAGCGCGGCAGAGGATGGCGTGGCGCAACATCCGAGGAATGCCTCATAGAAGTACAGCGCAGCACCCTGGGTTTCCTTTGCGGTCATGTTGTGGTCATAGACCAGCACAAGGAAGTCCGCAGGGTCGCGCATTCGGTCTCCCGTCGCCAGCATGCGCTTGGTTTCAAGGAAGAAGCCTATCTTGTAGAGCTTCTGCTGGGCTGTCATGAACAGCGAAGGGAGGAACTCGAAGGATACTTCCTCTCCCACGGTCTTCGACACGAACCCATCGTCAGTCTCGGCCTTGACGACCGCGACGAAGCGCCGTCCATCTCTTCCCGAAATGCCTGATGTGATCAGGACCACGCCACCCGGTATCGTGCGTGACGATTGGGCATCGGCGAGGGCCACGGCCAGGTCCCTACTCGAAGCGGTGAATACGGCGTCGCTCCCCTCGATGCATCTGGCCGCCTTCTGGAAGGTGGATCCAGTTTCAGCCTTACTGACACTCATCTCGACCGCGTGCGAGTTGTCCCCCAGCGCGGAAACCAAACGTTCCTGCAGTGCCAGACGTCCCGACGGCTCCAGCCTCGTAAGCCCCGTGCTGCATCGCGGTGAAATGACTCTTCGGTCTGGATCGCGAGCGAAGACCTGGTGGGCGATCACGCGCTGCACTTGGAAATTGACCAACATCGACCGCATAGGATTACCTCCTTGTTCTCGTACTCAAGATGTCGTGCCCCACTGGCTAAGTGGTCAAGCGTGACATTGGTTTAGTCCGACTGCCTTTGGCGGTATGCCGCCAGGTCGTCTTCGGTGACATCCTCCGGCGGGACGAGCTTGTAGTGCCGCTCACTCGCGATTCGGACGCCTTCCTCGCCCTGCTCGAATTCGAAGAGCGCTATGACATCGTCGGCCATGAACTGGGCCGCTATCGGGCGGCAGATGAGGGACGGGAACTTCTGGCGGCAGACCGCGAAGTCCTGTTCTATCTGGACGATGTTGAGCCGGTCGGTCCCGCCCTTTGCCTGGACCGGGAACACGTAGTGAGCGCCCTTCTTGTCGACCCCGACGTAGATTTCGTCGGTCTCGACTTGGCCGATGCCGGGAACGGTAGTGCGCAGGTGATTCTGCAGGGAGTAGCAGGTTACGCCCGAGAATATGTCCACGAGCCGATTGTAGCGCACACGGGCGAGAAGCGCTTGCTCATCATTGAAGGCGTACTTGGCGACGACGCCGGGCGTGCAGTCGGGCACTTTGGTCACGGCCATGTTGGCGTTGGGCACTATCGGGCATTCGGTCACCATGGCGAACTGGTACTTGCCTCGGCCGGCAGGCCGTATGATCCACGCCTTGCCGGAGCCGGCCTTCGCTTTGACGGCTGCTGGGAGTGTTGACCGATACCTGAAGCTGTAGATTACGTCTCCCAAGTTCTTGGGCACAGGCACACCGAGCTTGCGTCCGGCCTTGACGAGGTCCTGCCGCTCGAAGTTGACCGCGACCATGCCCGGCTTGTACTTCGAGAGGAAGATGCTCTCGATGATTGTCGAGTAGTTGTTGGCTTCTCTCACAGTTGCCCTCCTTGAGTCAATTTGCCAGCCAGGCCATTCCAGCACCACTACCTCTTCGCGCAACTGCTCGCCGGTGGCGGTGGCCAGTCTCGTCCGAAACATGTCGATGGCCTCGACGTTGTAGCCCAGCGACGATGCGATATCCGCGAGCACTTGTCCGGTGCGTATCATTACCCGCAGGTATGAGGCTTGGTCTCCAACCACGTAGGCCAGACGGGCACCCGGCCTGAGCGCTGACCGCAGCCCGCTCAGGTGTCGAGTCATGCCCCCGAAGTAGAGCTTCGTTACCCGCGCGTACAGCCGCTCGAACCCGGACGTCTTGCCGAGTTCGAGTCTTCGCTTCTCGATGTCCGAGGCCAGTTGCAGCACGTCTTCGTTATCTTCCACAAGGGCGTCGTCGCCGTCGCTCTTGTACACGCCGCGCGTGTTCGACCTGACCAGAGTTTGCTTCAAAGCGCGGAGGTCGCTCTTGCCCTGTATGAACCCCAGCAGCACAGATTCAAGCCGCGTCGTGCGCGTGTAGTCTTTCTCGTTCGGGTAGGGTGGGGACGTAATCACGGCGTCTACCGAGAGAGGCGGCAGCAGGTCGCCCGCCTCTCTGGCGTCTGCCTCCAGCACCTTCGCAGGGACCGACGCGTGCGGGGGCAGGAGACGGATGTCCTCGGCCATCACCCGCACGTTGTCGCGCCAGATTGACGCGACCATGGCGTCCTGCTTGACCGGACCGACGCCCACCTCCGGGCCGAAGGCGAGGTTGCTGGCTCCGAAGACTGTGGTCTTGGCAAGCGCGAGCCGAGCGTGCCCATAGAATGGTGAGTCCTTGTATCTCTCAAGGATGTCCAAGAGCAGCAGGACGCGGTGTAGGGGAAGCGGGCTGATCGACCCACGCAGCAGCAACGCCACCTTCTCTCCCGGCAGGTGTCTGAGTCGAGCGTAGTCGGTCGAGTCGCCAAACAGCGGGAGTCCCGAGGTGTCGCCGATGCCCTCTCTTGCCAGCTCACTGCGGGTAGTGTCGTACACCTCATCCGCAAACCGCGCTAGACAATCGGGGTCCACGCTCCAATCCAGCTTCGTGCGAGATGCGAAGCAGGTTATCGGGTTGGCCTCAATGCCGATGCTCGGTATCGAGCGCCTCTTGCATTCCACGAGGACGGTGCCGGTCCCACAGAAGGGATCAAGCACGAGGTCGCCTGGGCCTACGCCGAAGCGTTTCAGGTATTCCTGGACTAGATGGGGCGGAAACGAGAGCACGAACCGATACCAGTCGTGAACGGCGTGATCGCCGGGGAGAACGCGATTTGATCGGACCAGCTTTGAGGCTACGGCAGGCATGGCGATAGGACGTCTTTGAGGGCCTGCAATTGCTTGATGCGCTGCTCGGTCCATTCGCTCTCGCCCGAGAAGACGTACTGGAACATCAGGACTCGTTCACCGTTTATCGTTCTTCGTTGGTGGCGGCCGTCTCTTCCTTCACTTCGACGCCGAGCTTGTGCAACTGGCGCGTGATGTCGTCGAGCTTGGTCTTCCGGCCCTTTTCGGAGTAGGCGGTCGTGAAGGTCAGGGTGCCGTCGTCGCGCTTGCCGGTGAGCTCGTAGACCAGTTCACGCTTCTCGTTGGCCCGCTTGTGCTCAAGGGTGGAGGCGTCGAAGTAGAACTTGCGGTCGTCGACCTCGACCTCAAGGCTGTTGAACAGCCGGTCGGTCTTGACGTAGTAAAGCATGTGGGTCTTCCAGAAGAGCACCACGTCGCGGTCGTCGGTGTAGACCTTCTCGTAGATGTTCTTGTGGGCCGGCGTGTGCTGGAAGTAGATTGAGCCGGAGGGGCTGAAGTAGCGGTGGAAGAAGTCGTAGAGCTTGTCGAAGAGCTCCTGGCGGAAGCCGGGGAACGGCTTGAGCGCGGCGGCGATGTCTTGCTGGAGCC
>VGIR01000045.1 GCA_016867815.1 candidate division WOR-3 bacterium
GCGCCAGGGATTGACCAGCGCATACTCCTGCTCCCGGCGCTCGACCTTGACGCGCTGGTTGATCGTCAGGTAACATCAATCGTAGCAGCAATGCGCAAAGGGGGTCACGATGTGCCCGGGCCGGCCCCGAGGAGTTCGCGGGAGCTAGCGGCCGAGCTTGACCAGTAGGCGGCGCAGCGGCCCGCCTTGCTCTCGGAGATAGTAGACCCCGGACGGCAGTTGCTGTCCGTCGGAGTCTCTGCCGTCCCAGAACTCGCGCGGTGCACGAAACGTCCGGACCCGGCGGCCCGCGGCGTCGAGGATCTCGACTGCCCGAACGAGTCGCGGGAAGCGGAACCGGACCCGGTCCACGAACGGATTGGGCTCGACTGAGAATGCCGGCCCCCGGTCGGTGTGGGACTCGACGACGCCGCCGCCGGTGACCACGAGAGTATCCGGAGCAGTGCTTGTGTAGCTGACTCCGTCGCTGAAGGCGAATCGGAACTCGTGCGGCCCGACCTCGAACCCGCCCAGAGTCCGGACGTAGGTCACTCCTGCTCCATAGCGGTGTCCGTTGGGCACCAGGTCATACGTGTCTGCGTCCACGATCAGGGCGCGGAGCACCGGCAGGTTCGTATCGGCGTCGACGTAGTGGACGTGGAAACGGAAGTCGGTCGCACCTGTACCGGTGTCGGGATCCACGCCGGACAGGCTAAGAACCGGTGACTGATTCTGCCCTACGACGAGACGAGGTGTGCGGTCGACGTAGAACCGGCCCGAGTTGGTCGAGTCGTGCATCAAGCTCTGCAGCGACAGATTGGCCGAGCGCGCGTCACCCTTGGCTCCGCAGAGGTAGCCGCACTGGTTGGGCCACGGCTGGAACCCGGGCCGCGCAGCAAGGTCCGATGCGTCGCAGCGCATGATGAGCCGGTTGCCTGAAGTCTGGATGTCGATGTCGCCGATCCGCGTGTAGGTGCTCTCGTACCGGTTGAGTTCGAACAGCCCATCGGTGAAAGTGAGTATGTTGACGTGGACCATAGCGTAACCAAGAGTGTCCCGGGTCGCGGCATCCGAGTTCCAGAACCCGACCGAGTAGAGGTACCATGGCCCGACTACGCTTCCCCTGATCGGCCACGAGTTGTAGTGGTTCGTCATGCGGGCGTAGAACCTGCCGTCCGAGTAACCCATGGCGCAGCTCGTCAGGTCCAGCCACTCTCCGTCCGGGTCGTTGATGGTGTCGCCGGTCCCTTCCAGTGCGGTTTCGGCCAGCAGGTTGTCGGTGACCGGCCACGCGTCGCCGGAGTTGAACGGCGACTGCGTACCGAAGTTCGTCCCATTGTCGCCGCGCACGTAGTAGTAGATTGTGCCCGAGTCCGGAGCCGGGAACGCACACTGGAACGTAGTCTCGTAGCCGGGCTGCCCGATCAGGCTCATCGGTACCTGTTGCCAGATCTCCTGGTTGTCAGTCGAGTAGAAGACCGTCAGCGCAACATCCTCAACCGGCGGCCTGATGGAGTCTATACAGTCGGCGTGGACCACGACCGTGCCGCCCGAATCAGCCGCGGAATTGCAGACGTTCCGAAGCACCGGCGAGGTCCAGGCCAGGCAGGAACCAGCCGTGGCGGCGGCCAGCAACAGGCCGCTCGTGAGTGCCCTCATCCGGAGTATCAAATCCGGTCAGGGCGTGGCGAGCTTTTGCTCGATCAGCCCGATGACGGTGCCGAGTGTGCCGGCGTCGAATGAGAACTTCGCGCCGGCCGCGGCGTAGAGCTCGGGCAGCGACTTCGTACCGCCAAGCGCGAGCGCCTTGCGGTAGTTCGCCACCGCTGATGCCTCGTCCCTCAGCGCGTTGGCCCAGACTTGAACCGCGCCCAGTTGCGCGAGTCCGTACTCGACGTAGTAGAACGGTATCTGGAATATGTGTAGCTTCCGCTGCCACCCGGTCGCGACCACTTCTTCGAACCCGCCCCAGTCCACGCCCGTCATGAGCCGGTTCCAGAGCGATGTCCATTGCCTGTCGCAGTTGGCAGGCTCCATCGCGGCCTGCGGGTTCTCGTAGACCCACTGCTGGAAACCGTCGACCACTGCCATGTATGGCCAGAACTGGACGTTCTTCTCCAGATTCTCATTCAGCGCGCGCGCGGCATCAGCTTCCGAATAGAACCCTCCCCTGGACTTCGCGAAGTAGGGCGCGGCGAGAAGCTCCATGCCCATCGAAGCGACCTCGGCGAACTCGAGCCCGGCATGCCGCTGCTGGTGCCAGCGCAGCGGACGCGCCTCGAACACGTGGGCCGCGTGGCCGCTCTCGTGGATGAGAGTCATCACGTCGCCATGGAGCCCGACGGCGTTCATGAAGATGAACGGCAGTTTGAGGGTGGGATAGGACGTGCAGTAGCCGCCCGGCGCCTTGTTCTTTCGGTTCTCGAGGTCCAGCGTGCCTTCCTGCATCATCGTCTGGAAATAGCCGCCGACCCGCGGGTCAACCTGATTGAGAATGGAGGATACTCCGGACTTGAACTCCTCGACTCCCTTGAATGGCGAAAGAGGCTCGCGGCCGAGTGGGTCAACTTCCAGGTCCCATGGTTTGAGAGCCGCAAAGCCGAGGTTCCTCGCCCGACGGGCGTAGATGCGGGCGGCGGCCGGAACCACGGCCTGCTCTATCGCCTGTTGGAACTGCTTGCAGTTCTCGGGCGTGTAGTCGAAACGGTGCATCTCCTGCCAGCGGAAGGAGCGGTAATCCTTGAAGCCGGCGTTCGCAGCCATCTGCAGCCGCAGTTTGAGCAGCTTCCGCCAGAGCTCGTTCAAGGCGGCCCGGTCCTTCAACTGCCTCTCCGCGGTCAGCCGCCACGCCTTCTCGCGCCGCGCCCGGTCAGTCTGCTGCAGCGCCGGCCGGAGCTGGGTCACGGTGATCTCTTTGCCGTCCCACTCCACTGTCTGACCGCCGATGATCTTCGAGTATTCCGTACAGAGCTTCTCGACCTCGACCTGCAACGGCAGGTTCGCCTCGCGGAAGATGGCGGCATCGGCCTGGACTCGCAGCAGCGGTCGCTCGAAGCCCCTTGGCCTGAGGCCGCTCTCCAACAGCTTTGCCTTCAACTTCTGCTCCGCCTCGGCCGCCTTCGGGTAGATCTCCTCGAGGTAGCGGTTGAAGCGCTGTTCCGCCTCTTTGTCCGCGGTGTTCACGTCCTTCGCAACGTTCAGACGCGTGCCGACCTCGTCCACCCGGTCGCTGAGCCGGGTCCAGTCATCGAGGAAGGCCTCGACGTTCGCAGCCGAAAGCGTGCGTCCGGCCAGCTCGGCGTGGAACGGCTCGAACTGCGACCACGACCAGTCGAGCATCTCGGTGGCTTTCTCAGGCATTGACTTGATATCGTTCACGGCAGTGTTCCTTTCAATTGTGACCGGCAATCATGCCCGCTTCTGTTTTGCTGTCAAGGCAAACCCGCGTGCTGCTTCAAGCGCTCGCCCGGCCATCGCGCTCCGCTTGTCGCGTCCCCGCAGGCGGAAAACCGGGACTGTGCCGGATTGCGGACGCGTCTTCGCGGCCGGGGACTGTCCCGGGTTTTCCAGCCGTGGCAACAGGCCGAAGTTGGCATTCATCGGCTGGAAAACCGGAACTGTAGCGGATTGCGGACGCGTGCTCGCGGCCGGGGACTGTCCCGGGTTTTCCAGGCCGCGCTGTGCCGAGATGTATGCCAGCAGGCTTCCGAGCATCATGTCGCGCGGCACCTCGACCGGCTCGTCTCCCATGGCCAGCCGCGCCGCGTTGATGCCGGCGATCAGTCCAGCACCCATTGATTCAACGTAGCCTTCAACACCAGCCAATTGCCCGGCAACCAGCAGGTCCGGACTCGCCCTCGTCTGCAGCGTCGGCAGCAGCACCTTCGGCGAGTCGAGATACGTGTTCCGGTGGATGCTCCCGAACCCGAGGAACGTTGCTCCCTCCAGCCCCGGAATCATCTTGAATATGCGCTCTTGTTCGCCCTGCTTCAGCCGGGTCTGGAACCCGACGAGATTGTGCATCGTCCCTTCGACGTTCTCGCGGCGGAGCTGGACCACTGCGAACGGCCGTCTGCCGGTGCGCGGGTCAACCAGCCCGACCGGCTTCATCGGCCCGAACGCAAGCGCAAGCCGCCCCCGCCGCGCAATCTCCTCCACCGGCAGACAACCTTCGAAGAATCTGGGCTTCTCGAACTCGTGCAGCGGGTACAGTTCGGCCTCCAGCAGCGCCGTCACGAACCGGTCGTACTCCTCCTGTGTCATCGGGCAATTGAGATAATCCGAGCCTGTGTCGTAGCGCGAGCCTTCGAAGACGCGAGACATGTCCAGCGACTCGGCACTGACAATGGGCGCGATGGCGTCGTAGAAGAAGAGATGTTCCGTTCCCAGCAGAGCCTGCAGCGCACCGGCCATCGAGGTTGAAGTCAGAGGGCCGGTCGCTATGACGGTGATACCCGCGCCCACAGGACCGAAAATGGGGTCTGTACCCTCGAGCGCCCGACGCGAGCCTCCGTGGGGCTGTCCCCGATTTTCGGCCAGATCCACTGTCGGCTGGTGCGGGTCGGACACTACAGATCTAGCGCGATACCAGGCTGTCATCGGCGGCAACGAATTGACTTCAGAACGCTCGATGTCGACCCCGAGGCGTGACAGCTCGGACTGCACCTCGGCCGAGAACTTGCGGCGGTCAACCACCAGTGCCTTGCCGCCGGGAACCCCCGCCCGCTCCGCACACTCCAGCAATGCCGAACCAAGTACGCGAAGCTCCTCCTTGAGCAGTCCGTGCGCATTCTCCGGCTCGTTTGACTTGAGCGAGTTGGAGCAGACAAGCTCGGCCACGTCGCCGGTCTCGTGTGCCTCGGTCATCTTCGCCGGCCGCATCTCAAGCAGTCGCACCGGCACGCCCCTTCTAGCGCACTGTATGGCCGCCTCGCACCCGGCCAGCCCGGCGCCGATGACCTCGACTCTGCTCACCCGCTAAGCATAGACGAAACGGGGCAGGCGGCAAGCCTGCCCCGTTATTTTGTCTCGGCTCTAGAACAGGCCCTGCACCTGGCGGCCGGCCGGGTACTCGACCGTGAACTCGAAGTCGATGGTGAACTTGCCTCTGGTCTCGATCGTCGGCTTCCAAGTGTAGGTTCCCTGGTTCTTATCCTCTTCAAGGAACTTCGGCTCGACCTTGGTTACCGACACCTTGATCTCGCCCTGCCGGGAAACTGGAAACTGCTCCACAACCTTGATGACCGCTGGCTTCGAGATGTAGTTCTCGACCGTGGTCCGATAGACGAAGCTCTGCTTCTCGGTCTTGGAGAGAAGCCCACCCTTCGACTTGAAGCTCTTCACCAACTCCCTCTTGACTTTGACCCGCTCGTCAATGCCAAAGCTCAGGAGCGTCGACTCCTGCGGAGCGACGTTCGGCAGCCAGGTCGAGCCGGTGTACTCGTCGCCGACGTAGGTATTGCCGTCCCCGGCCAGGAACACGAAGTCGCTGGTATTGGCCAGGTTGCCAGTCAGGTACGCCTGCTGTCCGGAGCGCGGTAGCGTGGAGTACTCGAACTCAGCCGGCAGAGCAATCTGCTTCAATCCGAGCTTCTTCGCCTGCTCGCCCGACTTCAGGCTGACTCGGCCGGGAATCGCGTACTGGAGCGAGATGCCGGTCTCGACCGGCTGAATCTCCTCGGGCGGTGCCGCCATGGCGCCACCGTCGAAATCCTCCAATGCCTTTGCCGCGCCCGGCGCCGGCATCATCTTTCGCGAGGACACCTCGACTACCTGCTCAAGCAGCGACAGGTACCAGGGATACGGCTGTGGCGGCGTCACACCCAGCACCGGCGTGGTCGTGGAGAGGACGACCTTCACGTCCTCCCAGTCCTCGCCGCTCCGCTGCGTGAGCTTCGCGAAGTAGGAGACGTCGACCTTGCTCTGCCCGGGATTCGCCCGCAACTCGTAGTAGGGACTCCAGCTGGCGGCGTTGGCAATGACATAGGAAATGCGCAGATCATAGGAGCCGGCGTCGGCCGCGTAGTTAAACCTGACTTCCTTCCGGTTCTCGACCGCCGCCTTGGCGTCGTTGTACTCCTGCCGCGCCGCTTCGAGCTGTTTCTGCATCTCCGTTTTCTCGCGGACAAGCTTCACCTGCCGCGCCTTGACCTTCGCCAGTTCATCGCCGACAAATGCTAGCGCGCCCCGCCACGACTCAATCGCGACTTTGCCCTGCTGCAGCTCCTTTGAGATGATCTCCGGCGCGCCGAGCTTCACCGAGTTGAGAAACTCCTCTTTGGCCTTGAGCACCGCGGCCTCGTCGTCGAGCCCTCTGGCCTGGTCCTCGAGCTCCTGCATCCTTGCCTGCAGCCGTTTCACCTCGGACGTCGGTTCGGCCTGATACCCGCGCCGCACCTGTACCTCGCCGACGCGGATGCCCGGCGCCTTGATGCGGACGCTGTTATCGTCGAGCGCCCCGGGAAATCCGGGAAACGCAAGCTCGCCCGAACCGGACACGGTCACGCTCGCCGTTCTCACGACTAGCACCTGGTGCGGGTAGATGACGACCGAGTCGACGCGCGAAGTAACGGATAGAGCCGTTACCAGCAGTAGTACTATGGACATGAAGCCTCCTTGGTCCTTGCAGAATTCCTAATCACTAATGACGAATTCCTAGTCAAACCCCAATTGCGGAAATGACCGGCCTCGCTACTTGTGTCAGTCATTGATTGGGCATTGGGAATTGGCAATTGGTCATTGCTCATATACCTTGACGCCGTCCGCCTCATTCCGGCCCGATGGTCGCGCCGCCTACCACGCACTCGCCCTGCCAGAACACGACCGCCTGGCCCGGCGTCGGCGCCCACTGCGGCTCGTCGAATGTGACGCGCACATGTCCACCTCCGAGCGGCTCAACCAGCGCATCGCCACCCTTGCTCTGGTAGCGGACGCTGGCGTGGGCGCGAAAAGGCTCCGTCGGATTCGAGCCCGACACCCAGCGCGCATCACGAGCCTCAACACCTTGCGTCCGGACATCACTCTCATCACCAAGAACGACTGCATTCCTCTCCTGGTCGAGCCTGACCACGTAGCGCCGTTCGCCGAAGGCCAACCCAAGACCTTTGCGCTGTCCGACTGTGAAGCCCGCGATTCCCTCGTGCCGTCCCAGTTCGTTGCCGGACAGGTCCAGCACCGGCCCCGGGCGGAACAGCTCGGGGCGCCGTCTTCCGAGAAAGGCCTCATAGTCGTTGTCCGGAACAAAGCAGATGTCCTGGCTCTCCGGCTTCTCCGCCACGGGCAGGTCAAGCTTGCGCGCCATCTCTCTTACCTCGGCCTTGGTGTATCCGCCGACCGGCATGAGGACCTTTCCGAGTTGCTCCTGGGTCATGGTGTAGAGGAAATATGACTGGTCCTTCCGTTCGTCGATTCCTTTCCTGAGCTGCCATCGTCCGTCGTTCATCGTTCCGGCCCTTAAAATGCGGGCATAGTGACCGGTGGCAATCAGCTCCGCGCCCAACTGCGCCGCCCGGCCCAAGAGCTCGGTGAACTTCAGTACTTCGTTGCACCTCAGGCAGGGATTCGGAGTGCGTCCACGACCATACTCTGAGCAGAAATCCTCGATGACCGAAGTTCCGAACTCCCTGCGGAAGTCCCAGGTGTAGTGAGGAAACCCGAGCTTCGCCGCCACCCTTGCCGCGTCCCTCGCCCCGCCGAACCCGCAGCATCCCCGCCCGCCCTCGCCTTCCCGCTCGTTGTCGAAGAGACGCATCGTGACCCCGACCACATCATATCCCTGTTCCTTCAGCAGTGCTGCGGTGACCGACGAATCCACGCCGCCGGACATGGCCACGAGAACGCGGACCGGCCCGGGCTGAATCGACACACCGACGGTTGTCGAGGGCTGGCTGCTCCGGGTAGGCCGGGTGTCAGGACGCGTACCGCGGCTCAGTCGCTGCTGATTTCCCGCCGGATAGATACCCAGAGCTCCCGGCGCACAGTCACCGGCATTTCGCAGGTCGGCTCAAGGCTACAGTAGTGGACCAGCCGTTTCAGACTGCGGAGCAACGTAGCGCATTCGGTGCACGTCTGCGCGTGCAACAGCAGCTTGCGCGCCAGCTCCTCATCCTCTTCGCCACCCACGTACCGGGCAATCAGCTCCTCCGCCTCATCGCAATCGTGGCACTCGCCGGTCCTGTTCTTCTGCTTCTTCATCAAAACTCCATTACAGGTAGCTCGCCAGCTTCTCTCTCAACACCAACCGGCCGCGGTGCAGCCGCGACTTCACCGCCGCCACCGACAACTTCAGGACCTTGCTCACTTCCTCGTTGCTCAAACCCTCGAGGTCGCGCAGGACCACGACCGAGCGATAGTCCTCCGGGAGCTCGTCGACCGCCTTCTGAAGGGCGGCGCGCAATTCGCGCTGCTCCATCAACTTCTCCGGGCCGTACTTCACGTCCGGTATCTCGAACGGCAGATCGCCCGCCTCGTTTACCGGCTGGTCGATAGACACGGTGTCGACCTTCTCCCGCTTGCGCAGCTTGCTTAGACTCACGTTGGTGGCAATTCGGTACAGCCAGGTAAAGAAGGATGACTTGAACTGAAACTTGCCGATGAACCGGTACGCGCGCATGAACGCGTCCTGCAGTGCCTCGCTGGCATCCTGTTCATTGCCCATCAGGCGGTAGGTAATGTTGTAGACCTTGCGCTCGTAGCGACGCACCAACTCTTCGAACGCCTCGGTGTTACCGGCCTGGACCCGCCGCACCAGCACATCGTCGGGTACGGGCAGTGCCGGTGCGGCGACAGCTAACTGCGTGTTCTCGGGCATCACTCTAAGATAGTGACGGGCCGGGAGATGTCAACCCGGCCCGTCTGCAAGAGGAATTCGGGTTAGGGCAGCGCGGGCACGACCCGCTGGCCGCGCATCCTGCCCGGCGAGTTGTCGAACACCTGAACGACGTGGTAGATGACGCCGATGGACTTGCGCGGCGACTGGCCGTGGAAGTAGTCGTGCACGAGATTGATGTACTCCACGACCTGCTTCTCGTATTCGCTCAGCCCCGGGTCATCGGGATGGAGCATCTGGGCCACGCAGCGAAGTTCATACGACTTGGGCAGGTCGAGATACACGACCGCCACGCCCGGGTCGACCATCTGGTTGAGGAACGAGTGCGTCTCGAAGTTCGGCTGGGAATAGAGCTCGAGTGAAGCCTGCTTGGTCCGGTCATAGACGTCAGTTGCCTTGGTGTAGAGGCTCTCGAGCAGGGCGAGCTTCTTCTGCATCGAGTCATCCCAGGTCGACTTCAGCAGCGCGAGCATCTCCGGCAGCTTCTCCTGCGTGGGCAGCCAGCCGGTGCCTTTGACCGCATTGTTGATGTCGAAGTCCGAGTCCTTCCGCTTCATACCGTGGCTCGCGACCATCGCGTTGTGCGGCCCGGAAACCTCCGGCTTCATCATCCCGCCCATCGCGCCCTCCGGCATTGCCATCATTTTCGCAATGAAACGGAGCTGCTCCTGCCGCTTCTCAAAGTTCCACTTGCAGAAGTCGTCCGGCAGGCTGACGACCTTCAGGTCCAGCCACTGGCCGTCGATCTTGCCGCGGATGACGCCATCCTTCAGCTTGGACGCATCCACGACGTCCTGGTGGAACCAGCCGGCCCACCTGCCCCGCTTGCCGGTCGGGTCGGTGGTATCGGGCGTGAACTTCACATCTCGCCAGTACGACATCGTGCCGTGCTCCAGGTTCTTCATCTCCGGTGCGCCCGCCGTCGCGGCCGGGCCGCCGCTACCGTACGCCATCACCAGGACCGCTGCCAGCAACACCGCCATCAACGCTCTCATTCGATTCTCCTTTTTTCTGACTTCTGCATTCCGCCTTCTGCCCTCTGACTTCTGCCATTCCCACGATCACCGGCAGCCTGTTGCCCGTTCGGTTGACGGACACGTCGATGGCCTTCACGATTCCGAACCCGAGTGCCAACCCGACTCCGGACAGTATTCCCGACCACATGTCCTTGCGCAACACCAACCCGCCGATCAGCACCCCGGCAAACATGAACAACACCGGTATACCGAACACCAGCAGGTTCGTCTTCGCGCCGGTCCCTTCGGTCATCTCCAGCTCAACCATGTCGCCGACTCCAGCCCCGACCTTGTTCATAACCAGCACCTTGCGCGTGCTCGTGCCGGTCCAGTTGCAGATACCATGCGCCGTGCAGTGCTGGCACTCGCCCCTGGCCGCGACCTCGACCTCGGCCCGGTCGTTCTTACTGCTGACTACTTTGCCGGTTTCGCGCATCAGGTTCGTTCGGAAACGAACTCCAGTCTACGCGCCTACAGGGCGGGGTCAAACTCAGGCAGTCGGCGACTTGGAAGCGAGCGCCGCCTTCGCCTTTGCCTTCCGCTTCCACTGCTGGATGCGCATGCTCAGGTACAGGATGCCACCCGACACGGCGAGGAAGACGATACCAGCGGCCAGAACCAACCCGCCCCACTTGAACCAGCCGTGCCAGCGTAGTACCTGATAATAGCGCGGCATCAACAGGTAGACGACCCCGGTGACGGCAGTCACCAGCAGGAACGGCACCAGTGTGAACCCGATTACCAGGTGCAGCTTCCGCAAACCTATCATGTCTCTTCCTCCCTACTCCCGACTCTCGACTCCCGATTCCCTCTCATACCGGTTGAAAAACGCTACCTGCTCAAGCGGCAGCCGTTCCGGCCGGTGAGTTTCGTCGTACACCTGTTTCTCGCTGAGCACCGGGCTGATGGTGTCGGCATGTTTGCCCACGTTGATGAGTGTGATAACCTGCATCGAGTTCGGAATCCCGAGGACTTCCCGTACCGCCTTCGGGCTGTACCCGGCAATCGGGTGCGCCACCAGCCCGAGTTCGGTCGCCCGCAGGATGAGGAAGGCGGTCTGCATTCCCGTGTCGAAGAGGTAGTACTCGCGGTCGTGGATGAGGCAGTCCGACTCCTTCTCGCAGCAGACCGCCACGACCATCGAATCGGCGTGACACCAAGCGTTGCCCTTGTTAAAGACCGGCTTCATCTTCTCGAGCATCTCCGGTTCCCACACAAACACGAACCGCGCCGGCTGGTTGTTGTTGCAGGTTGGCGCGAGCTGGGCACAGCGGGCAAGGTCTCCTACCAACTCCTCGGTGATGGAAACCGGTGCGAGCGACCGGTACGCTCGCCTAGTACTGATGGCGTCAATCACGTCCATGATGCCTCCTCATCCGGGAAGCCGGATTTGCCCACCAGGACACAAAGGCGCCATTCGAACAGGAGCCATTGAGCGTCATATCCTCTTCGTACCTTCGTGGTTGATCCAGTTTCGGGGCTGGGTTAACGTACTCCCTACACGGTCATCATCTTGGCTTTGACGCCCTTGATCTTGTTCAAGTCGGACTTCAGGGCGGCGATTTCCTTCTTCGTGCCGCACAGGTGAAGCAGCACCAGGCCGTCGTCAGCGCAGACGTCGCCGGCCTCGTGCAGCCCGACCCGCAGCTTGATGATGCAGCCGTGCTTGGTCAACATCTGCTGCACCTTCACCGCCTCCGCGATTCTCTTGCTGATGGTCACCGCCATGATTGTTCTGCAGTTCATGTCACAAACTCCTTTCTTGTTGGTCATTGGCAATTGGGAATTGTTCATTTCCGTCTGCAGACGTATATGTCCGCCTCGAGCATCCGGTTGTTCTGCCCGCCGGTGTAGTAGTGGTGCACGAAATAGAGGTTGCCTGCATCGTCCAGCGTCGGTTCGCCGGCGAACTGCTGGACTATCACCTCACGCGGACCCCATTGCCCGAGGCTGTCGAGCCGGGAAAGGTAAATGCACGGCCCGGCAAAGCTGTCGTTCCACCCGGTGAAGTAGAGCTCAGTCATGTCCGATGACAGATATGGCCAGCCCTCGTTCTTGGCCGTGTTGACGTTCGGCCCGAGTTTCACCGGCGCGTCCCAGCCGGTCGCGTTGCGCTGCATCCTCCAGATGTCGTAGTCGCTGGTCCCCTCGGGGCTGCCGAAGTAGAGAGTCTGATGGTCACTGGTAAGGTGGAACTCGCCGATATTGTAGTCCACGTTCAGCTGCTTGCCCGCGTTGCGCCAGTCGGCCCACTCGCCGTTCCTGCGCACCGCGTAGAAGACGTCGATGTCGCCGAGCATGTTTCTGCTGCGGGTCGATGCGAACCATAGCGTATCACCAATGACTTGCTGGCAACCGTCGAGCGAGACGTCATCGCTCAGGACTACGCGCTCCGGCTCGGTCCAGTTCCCGCCGACGAGCCGGCAGGCCCAGATCCCGGTTACGCTGTCAATCAGCTGCTTCTCGACCGGCACCCGCACGTCGGGAGTGAAGAAGAAATAGAACTCCTGGCCATCAGACGTTATGAAAGGGGAATCCTCGGCCCCGGCCGAGTTCACCGGGCCGGGCATCGGCACCGGCGCCTCGAAATCGGGCGAGACAAGTATGGGCGGGAACAAGTCGGTGGCGGGAGATCCTTTCACGGCGTCAGCGGGGATTTTGGAGTACCGGTTCTCAAGAAACGGCCACGACTTCCTGCAGCCGGCAAGGCAGGCAAGAACTACTGACAGGACGACGATACGGCAGAGATACTTCACGCGCACCTCCTTTCGGCTCCTACTGGGTCCGGACGCGACGACAGACTGCTCTGGCTCAACTCGGTCTGATTATCCTGCTTGACGTTGATGGGTCAAGCGTAGCCGACAGTTCTTGACAAGCGACGATACAGGCTGACACTTACACTCATTGAAAGGAACCTGATGAGAATTGCCGTCCTGCTGATCTTGAGTGCCGTCTCGGCCCGCGCCCAACTGCCGGAAAACCCGGGGCGTCCGTTCCGATTGGAAAACTTCGAGCCTCGGGCCGCTTCGTCGCAACCCGATGAACTGCACAATGACTCCGCGAACTGCAAGCTGGTAGGCAACTGGCCGTTCGGGCCGTCATACTCGCTGGCTTTGGACTCGGCCCGGGATCTCGTGTTCCTGGGCTCGGGCGGGGGAGTGTATGTTCTGGATGTCAGTGACTCGACCAACCCGGTCAAACTCTCCGAGGCGATCCACACCACCGGTCTGGCCTACAGCTTCTGCCTTCAAGGCGACCGGCTCTTCATCGCCGCCAACCCGGCAGGGCTGGAGATCTGGGATGTGTCGGCGGCGGCCAGTCCTGCGCTGCTGGGCCGCCTCGCTACGCCCGGTTCGGCCAACGGCGTGGCGGTCGCGGGAAACCACGCCTATGTGGCGGCCTACGATTCCGGGCTGCGCGTCATCGATGTCTCAGACCCGCAGGACCCGCTGGAAGTCGGCCACTGCCAGACGGCGGGCTCTGCCCTTGGCCTGACCGTAGCCGGTGGCTACGCGTACGTAGCGGCCCGGGACTCCGGACTGCGGGTTATAGACATCTCTGACCCGCAGGACCCGCTGGAGGTCGGCCACTGTGAAACCCCTGGCCTCGCCTCGGGCGTTGCGGTCGCCGGGAACCACGCCTACGTCGCGGACGACAGCTCAGGACTGCGAGTGATAGACGTTTCGGACCCGCAAGTCCCGCACGAAGTCGGGCAGTACAATACACCGGGCCACGCCCGCGCGGTTACGGTGAATGGCCATGCGTACATCGCCGATCGTGACTCAGGACTGAGGGTGGTTGATATCTCGAACCCGCAGAACCCCCAGGAAGTTGGCCGCTACAACATTCCGGCCTACGCCAACTACGTGGCGGCAGCCGGAAGCAGCGCCTACGTTGCGTACGGCGGCAGAGGGCTGCGGGTAGTCGGTGTTTCCATACCCTCAAGTCCAACCGAAGTCGGACACTACGACGCGCCCGGCTATGCCAGCGGCGTGGCAGTCGCCGGGAACTATGCCTACGTCACCTGCGAACCTTCACTGCTATGGGCAATCGACATCTCGAACCCACAGAACCCGGAGCAGGTCGGGAACTGCAGCCTGCCGGGAAGTACTCGTGGCTTGACGGTTGACGGGAGCTTCGTCTACGTGGCGGACTATGATTCCGGACTGCGCATAGTCGACGTCTCCGACCCGCAGAACCCGCAGGAAGTCGGGCACTGTGCCACTCCTGACGTCGCCGAGGCGGTAGAGGTTATGGATAGTCTCGCCTTTGTGACGGACTTCGTTTCCGGGCTCCGCGTCATCGACGTTTCCGACCCGCAGAACCCGCAGGAAGTCGGGCACTACGATACGCCGGGTTCTGCCATCGGTCTGGCGGTTGCCGGGAGCTATGCCTACGTGGTGGCCCGCGAATCCGGGCTGCGGGTGATCGACATCTCGAATCCGCAGAACCCGCAGGAAGTCGGGCATTACGACACTCCAGACCAAGCGAGTGGTGTAGCCGTCGTCGGGGACTACGCGTATGTGGCGGACTACTGGTCAGGGCTGCGCGTTGTCGACATCTCGAATCCGCAAGACCCGCAGGAAGTCGGGCACTTCGATACGCCGGGTTCCACCCGGAGCCTGGCGGTTGCCGGGGGATATGCGTACGTGGCGGACGGAGGTCCGGGGCTGCGCGTTGTCGACATCTCGGACCCGCGGAACCCGCGGGAAGTAGGGTACTACGACACACCGGGGTATGCCTTTGACGTGGAGTTTGACGGGAGCCGTGCGTACGTGGCGGACTACTGGTCCGGGCTGCAGCTGATCGAGTTCCTCGGCCCAGGAATCGAAGAAATGCGCAGCGGCGAAGTCGGAACGAAGAGCGTCCTGCCTGCAATCATCCGCGGCATCCTGTTCGTTCAACCCTCCCTGCTCTCTCTCCCCGCATCCCTGCACGCTGTTGACGGCCGCAAAGTCCTCGACCTGAAGCCATATGCCAATGACGTGAGCCGACTGGCGCCCGGCGTCTACTTTGTCAGGGCCGAGGGCGCGAGGGCTCGCAGAGTGACCGTGCTGCCGTGAGAGACAGGCCGGTGAAGCGCCCTGAGCCTCGACCTGTGCCTGGCAAGCCGAAGGCGACCCGGTACAGCATCAACACGGAAATCAAGTACGGCCACACGGAAGTAGTGGATGTCCCGGCGATTGTTGCCGGATGCCGGGAAAAGTGGTTCAACCAGACCCTGGTTCGAGTGAACGACAGCGTGGTTCGGGTGGGCATAGTGAAGGGCATATTCCACTGGCACAAGCACGACCGGGATGACGAATTCTTCTTCGTGCTTGCGGGCCGGTTGACCATCGACCTTGAGGACCGAGCCATCAAACTCGGCCCTGGTCAGGGCGTGGTGATTCCGAAGCGGGTCCCGCACCGACCGAGAGCCACCCGGAAAACAGTGATGCTGCTGGTAGAAACCCGGGGAATTGAACCGCGCGGCGACGGACGTAAACCGGCAGTGAACCGGCGCTAGCTCGACAGCTTCACGCCGAGCTTGCGGAGCCCGCGCCGGCCTGGCGGTGTGATATGGAACTCGCGGCCCGACCTTTCCAGCCAGCCCTGCTCGACCAGGGCCGCGGCCAGAAGCGAACCCAGATGAGAGCCGATATGTGCGTAGAACATGCCGGCGTGGCGCTCCACGCAGGCATTGACCTGCTTGCGTCCGCCTGCGTCGAGTTCGTCCACGGGTACTCCGAGCGCGGCCATCTCGCGTCGCCCCTTGGGCGTCACGCGCAGCTCACCGCTGTCGGCACTGATCCAGGCCTTGCGCACCAGAGCGTCGTAGAGGCTCTCGCCGAGCGCGCCGCCGATGTGGTCATAGCAGACTGCTGCCAGTTTCCGAGGACCAACTTTGCTCATACTGCCAGTCCCTTCGCGATTTCGATTGCCCGAACTGCGACCCCTGCCGGGTCAGGCCCGACGAGGAAGAAGAGCGGCTCCTTGCCCCAGCCGCGCGACTCGTAGAAGACCGGCGGCACCCTGCCGCAGGTCGCGACCAAATGCTTCACTTTCCAGGGAATGGAACCCTTGTCCCGCCCAATCAACTCCCTGGGCTCGACCGCCCGGTCGATACTGCCGAACGCCAGCCCTCTGGTGGTGCAGTAGCCCTGCACGTGTTGAGATATCGCCTGGTTCCAGCGGAAGTTGAGACCGGCGCGAATCGACGGGTCGTGCCGGCTGGTTTCAATCACAAGCCTTGCCATATGGTCGGAGACACCGGCGCGGATCGGACCGGATGCTCTGGGCATTCCGGCAACCACGGTTATGCGGCCGTCAATACCCAGGACCTTGCTCGGGTCGTTGACTCCTTCCGGTGCGTAGACGACATTGACCCGCACCTCCGGCACCAGAGCGCTGAACTCCCGACAGCTCTCAAGCATCGCTACCGCTTCCGCCAATCCGCGTTCAGCATTCATCGTTCATCGCTTCGTCTTGATGGCTCCGAAGTACGCGTTCCAGAACGGGTCCACCACCGGATGCACCAGCTTCGTCTCCCGCCCGCGCTCAACCAGCACCATCCCCCGGCGTGTGACCTCGCCGATTGCCGCACAGGGAACATGCCTGCGTCGCAGTGCAGCCAGCACACCATCTGTCTTCTTCGGCCGGCACATAACGATGAGCGTGCCTTCGCTGATCGACTTGTACGGGTCGATACCGTACAGGTCGCAGATCTCTTCCACGCACGGCAACATCGGAATTGCCTCTTTGACGACCCGCACCCCGAACCCGCCGGCCTGGGCCATCTCGTACAGCCCGCCCCAGAGCCCGCACTCGGTCGCGTCGTGCATGGCGGTCACTCCCTTGTCGCGCACGCCCACGCTCACCGCGGCGAGCGCGTCCTCGACCACCGACATCTTCCAGAAGATCTTCTCCGCCTTGCGGGCAAATGCAGCCCCGAACTTCTCTTCCAGCCGTTGCGGGAACATAGCGGCAAAGATACCCGCTGCTTCAATCGCCGGGCCCTTGGTAACGATTATGGAGTCACCGGGGCGCGCGAATCTCGGCGCGACATAGTCGCCCAGCCCGCCCTCGGCGATGACAGTGGCTCCGCCGACCATCGGGTATCCGCAGTTGCCGTACCGTGCCGTATGGCCGGTGACAACCGCGACGCCGTAGCGCCTGCACTCGCTGTGGATTGTCTTCCAGACGATTTCCAGCTGCTCCTCGGTGATCTGCATCGGCAGGTTGAAATCGATGGTCAGGTAGCGGGGCGCAAGCCCGCTGGTAACGACGTCGGAAAGCAGAATGTGAATAGCGAACCATGCGGCCCGCCTCCAACCGTACTCCGGGACGATAAAGACCGGATCGGTCGTGAGCGCCAGAGCCCGGTTCCCGACGCGGATAATACCGGTGTCCACGCCGTGCATCGGGCCGACGAGGATGTTCGGGTTCTTCGCGCCCAGCCGCGGGTAGATCAGTTCCTCGAACACCTGCTGGGAGATCTTGCCGATTTCGGGCAGCTTCTCTTTCACCGTCTAATTCTACGCCTGAAACAGCCATCGTCAAACCGTGCCTTCCGAACCCGTACAATCCAGAATCCAGAAACCAGAGACAAGAATCCAGAATTCCAGTCGGGAATTGAGGCCCATCCGCTGCCCGTATCTGTGTTCATCGGCATTCATCCGTGGTTCCCCTTCCTCTCAGAGTCAGCTATTCTGCATTCTGGTTTCTGAACTCTGGACTATCCAGTCCGTCCGTTTTGTGTTCTTCTTGCTTTCGTGGCGATTCAGTCCTCTCCGCATCCGCGCTCATCCGTGTCCATCCGTGGTTCGACTTCCGCTCCTTGTCCCTGATTCTGCATTCTGACCTCTGGACTCTGAATTCTGGCTTGTCCTATCCGTTCTGGTTTCTGGATTCTGGACTGTCGGGCAGTAAGATGTCCGCGTGCTCCGGAGTTTCGTCCGCGCGAACCGCCGCATCTGCGCGGCCATTGAGCGCCGCCTGCCCCAGCGCCGGCTCGACATCTCCCTGCTCTACGAACGCACCGTGGGCGAAAAGATGCAGGACTTGCCGGCCGGGTCAATCATCGTCGATGCCGGCGGCGGACGACTCTGCCCCTACGCGGAGTACAAGCCAGAGGGCCTGCGCATCATCGCGGTTGACGCTACCGACGAGGACCTGCGTCGCAACATCGAGGCCGACGAATGGCGAGTGGCCGACATCACGACGCACCTTCCCTTCGCAGACGGAGAGGCGGCAATCGTCACGTCCAAGCACGTGCTCGAACACCTGCCCGACACCAGCCGCTTCATGGATGAAGCCCGCCGCGTCCTCAAACCCGGCGGCTGGTTCATCCATCTCTTCCCCGGCCGCAACGCCCCGTTCGCGGTCGCAAGCCGCCTCCTGCCCGACCGGCTCAAACAGCGCCTCGTCCACGACCTCCATCCCGATACGGCCGGCACTCATCGCTTCCACACCTGGTACGACCGCTGCTACTCCTCGGCATTCCGCCGGCTGCTCACAGAGCACGGTTTTGTTGTAGAACAGGAAGCCCTCAGCTACTACCAGTCCCACTACTTCGGCTTCTTTGTGCCGCTCTACCTGCTTGGTGTCCTGTGGGAGTTCATACTGATGGCGCTGCGGGCCCGAGACTCGGCTGCCACCTTTCTTTTCGTCGCCCGCCGTCGGCCTAGTGACGCGACCAGAGACAGATACTCGAGCAGCCGCCAGGGTCCTTGAACGCGGCCCAGAATCCCCAGTCGTTGCCGATCTCGGTCTTGGTTTTCAGCACCTTGCCGCCCAGCCTCACGACACGGGCCAGCGTGGCCGGGATGTCCTTGACCTCGACGTACACCATGACTCCTTGCCCGGGCGCCTGCTGCGTCTTCTGGATGCCTCCGCCCAGCCCGCTCTTCGCCTCGAACATCATGTAGTCCTTGCCCGAAGGCGTCATCTTCCACCGGAACAGCTTCGCGTAGAACGCGGCCGACCTGGCCACGTTTCTCGATGGTATCTCCCAGTAGCACAGTCCGTTCATCCTGACTCCTTTCGGCTCGCTTGCCGGCTCAATTGCAGCCTCTCCGCTGTATGGCCGGAGGCGCTCGCAGTCACTAGCAGGTCACTCGGAGATGCCCAGGTCTTTCAGCTTGCGGTGCAGGTGGGTCCGCTCGATGCCGAGCTGTTCCGCGGTCTTGGTCTTGTCCCAGTCGTTCCGGGCAAGTGACGCCCTGATGAACTCCCGCTCAAACTCGTCCCGCGCCTCGCGCAGGGACACGGGACCTGCCCCGGCGGGGACATGACCCAATCGTCCTCGATTGGGATCGTGTCCCAAGCCGGCAAACTCGGAACGTGTCCCAGGCCGATACGACGCCGGCTCCATCAGCGGCACCAGGTCGCGCGGCGTGATGTCCTGAGCCTTCACGAGAATCGCGGCCCGCTTCATCAGGTTCTCCAGCTCGCGGGCATTGTTGTGCGCCCAGTCCGCGCTCTTCAGGAACTCGACCGCCTCGGGCGTGAGCTGCTTCTTGGGCACGCCGTTCTCCTCGCATTGCTGTCCGAGGAAATGGTCGGCCAGCGACGGGATGTCGTCTTTCCGCTCTCGCAGCGGTGGCACGTGAATGTGAATCACGTTCAGACGGAAGTAGAGGTCCTCGCGGAACCGCTTCTCCTCTATCTCCTGCCGCAGGTTCTTGTTTGTGGCTGAGATGACTCTCACGTCCACGCGCATCGTGGTCGTCGCGCCCAGACGCTCGAACTCGCTCTCCTGCAGGAATCGCAGCAGCTTAGCCTGACTGGAAAGCGACAGGTCCCCGACCTCGTCCAGCAGCAGCGTGCCCCCATCGGCCGTCTCTAGCTTGCCCTTCTTCTGGGTCAAAGCTCCGGTGAACGCGCCCTTCTCATAGCCGAACAACTCGCTCTCGATGAGCGTCTCAGGGATGGCCGCGCAGTTGAGCTTCACGAAGGCGTGTGCAGCCCGGCCGCTCTTCGCATGGATTGCCCGTGCGACCAGTTCCTTGCCTCCGCCACTCTCACCGGTAACGAGCACCGGCGCGCGAGTTGGCGCAATCTCATCTATCTTCTGGAATGTCGCAAGCATCGCCGGGCTCGACCCGACCATCTGGTAGCGGCGGAGCGACTCCTCACGCAACCCGGCCAGTTCCCGCCGCATTCGGTCCCGCTCTAATGCGTTCCGCGCAGCCAGGAGTATCTTCTCCCGCTCGGCCGGCTTCTCCAGGAAGTCATACGCGCCCAGCTTGGTCGCCTTGACTGCATCCTGTATCGAACCCTGACCGGAGATCATCACGACGGGCAGCGACGGCTTTCTCTTGAGGATCGCCTCAAGCACCTGGGTTCCATCCATGTCGGGCAGCTTCAGGTCGAGCAACACCAGATTCAGCTCGTTCTCACCTGCCAGCCGTATCGCCTCCTCGCCCTCGCCCGCCTGCAGCACTTCCATCCCTGCCTCGGACAAGATATCGGCCATTATGTCCCTATGCCGCGCTTCGTCATCTACAACAAGCACACGTTCAGTCACCGCACACCTCCCGGAGAAGAACTATCCACAGATTCCGCAGATTGCCGGAGCCGAGCAGTGCAGCCGCCGATGCACGCCGATGAACGCAGATTGCAGAACCGGTCCGAATCGTCCGCAAGTGCTCCACATCCCGAGCCTCTTGGTGTCTTTGTGTCTTGGTGGTGAAATCCGCATCCGCCGTTCTGACTTCTAGCTTCTAGCCTCTGACTTGGCCTCTGCGGCCTGTCTGACAGCGCGTCCTGTCGGGAACATCTCACATCTTACTTCTGACATCTTACATCTTCACTTTCCGCATCCGCTCCGCCGCTTTGGCTTTTGGCCTTTGGCTTTTGCCTTCTGATTTCTGTTCCGCAATCTAGCTTCTAGCCTCTAGCTTCTCGCTTCTGACTTCGTCTGGTCCTGTTTTCGCTCTTCACCATTCACTATTCACCATTTCCCGCTGTCGGTAGCACAATACTCACTGTCGTCCCCTCCCCTTCCTTGCTGGTGATCTCCATCCTCCCCTTATGGTCCTCAACTATCTTTTTCGCCAGCGCAAGCCCTAGTCCGGTCCCATCCACCTTCCCATGCGTGAAGTACGGCTCAAACACCTTGTCCAGGTACTTCTCCGGGACTCCCGGACCCGTATCCTCGACCTCAATCGACACGTGGGCTCTGGGGTCCAAGGGTCCAGGGGTTCTGGTCTGGCTATCTGTGTAATCTGCGTAATCTGTGGGTGTTGTGTCTGAGCCTTCGTGCCTTGGTGTCTTGGTGGCAGGACTCCAGACCGCCGTCCGAATCCTCAACACACGCTGCGGGGTCCCGGGGTTCACGGGTCCCGGGGTTCTGGCCGAGCCATCTCTGGAATCTGTGCAATCTGTGGATGCTCTCTCCGGGGCTTCGTGTCTTTGTGTCTTTGTGGTTAGTTCCGAATCCGATGCCCGAACTAAACTCCCTTGGTGTCTTGGTGCCTTGGTGGTTGATCCCCGGCCCGTGCTCATCGCCTCTATCGCGTTCTCTATCACGATGTCCAGAACGTTCGCCATTCCCTCCTCATCCAGCGCCACGGGCGGCAGATTGTCATCGAGGTTCAGTTCCAGCGAGATTCCCTTCGCCATCGCGCCCTCATACTTGGCCACGACCTTCCGCACCAACTCGTTCATGTTCCTCGGCTCCAGCGCAGGCGGGTTGAGCTTCGTGAACCGCATGAAGGCATCCGTCATCTTCTTCAGCCTCGTCACCTCATCCTTCACGTACCCAACATACTTCTTCACCTTCTCGTCCGCCCTCTGTTCCTCATCTTGGCTCTTGGCTTCTGGCCTTTGGATCTTGACTTCCTCCCCGCCCCCTCCTTCTGCACTTCTGCCTTCTGTCTTCTGACTTCTGCCTTCTGCCTTCGGTCGGCCCCTGTCGACGGCAATCTCAATCTGCTCCACCGCTCCCATTATCGTGCCCAATGGGTTCTTGATGCCATGCGCCAGCTTCTGCGCCACCGGCGCCCATGCCTTCACCCGCTGCAGATACTCAACGGCAGAGATGTCCTCCAAGGTGAGCATCACGCCCGAACGCACCCGCGCCGCCCGTGCGAGCACGGTCATACCGCCTCTCAGTGCGACAGGTAGTTCCTTTGGCGTCGCTCCCGGGGGCTCCGCAAGCGCTGCCTGCGCCGCCTGCACCAGCGGTCCGGCTGGCAGAGCTTCGCCTCCAAGCAGCTCCCGTGCCTTCTGATTCGTGTGCCGCACCTGCCCGCGCTTGCCGATCTCTACCACGCCGGCTTGTCCCGTCAGGCCCAGCACGACCAGACGCATGTCTCGGGTTTGGCGATAGCGAAATCCGAGCAGTATCATGGCAAAGGCGAAAGTCAAGCCGGCAACCGCCGACACAGCTTGCACGAGTGGGATGCTGAGCCCTGTGACCGGGAGCGGCACGACATCGAGCAGGCTCCAATTCGACTTGTCGCCGTCTGCTTCATGCATGAGCAATCGATCTCTGCCATGGTAGCGTACCGGAGTCACATCAAAGAAGAGCCCCCCGGCGCCAAGACGAATCTCGCCCAGCGGGTTCATGCCCTGGTCCATCACCCTCAGATAGCCATCGTCGGTCACTACCATGAACTCGGACGCGCGTGGACACGAGAAACTCCCGGCGAGGACGTGCCGTACTCCTGTGGCTGTGCGGGCCCTGCGCACCACACGTAGGCTCGCATCTAGTAGCCGCAGCATGTTGTCCGAACCCGCGACCACGGCTCTCATTTTGCCTTTTCTGTCGACGGCAAGCGCCGCGCAGTTCGTGAACACGCCGAATCCCGCGCGCCTGCGAACGACACCGGTCATGCCGTCCAGCACGAACAGGCTGTCGGAGGACCGCTCCTCAACCACGTTCCCCTTTTCCCATGCCAAGACCTGGGGCGTACCTTCGGGTCTATCGTCAAGCCAGGCCGCGAAGACCGTGGACGAGTAGTGGCCGATCCGAGTCCGCCACACCTCTCCCCCATCAGCCGCAAGCAGGAACACGTAGCTGCTGTCGTCGGTGGTGCCGTTGGCGATGTTGCCGTTGCGGAGGGCACCTGAGCCGAACAGAATCTCAGACTTGCCGTCCCGGTCCACGTCTCGCACAACCGGGTCTATAGCCGCGGGGCCGGTTTCGTACTTCCACTTGAGGCTACCTGTCAGCCAATCGAGTACGAAGATGCCCCTTGGACGTGCATCCATCGCGCTGACCACTGACACGACGGCTTCCAGCTTTGTGTCGTTCTCGATGTCGGCAACAACGACCGCTCCGGCATAGCCGTCCCAACCACCCGGGGGAAGGCTGTCCTTGCCCACGGCTATGACCGAGCTATGGCCGGACAAGGCCTGCAGATACAGTGAGTCGTGTCGCTTGAATGTCAGCCACAGGTGCTCGGAGTCCGTCCCGCCGATGAGATTGCCGACTGGCTGGAGCGTCCCTTTCTCTAGGTATTGCGTACTGCCGACTGAACGCAGATCCTGGTCAAAACGGTTCACGACGTGGTCGCTACCCGCGACAAGGAGTTCGTCAGTCGAATCGCCATCAAGGTCAACCGGGGCGAAGTACGAGAGGTTGCTCCTCCATAGCGTGTTGATTTCAACTGATGGAAGTCGGCGGGTACACGCGAGCAGAAACGGAAGTGAGAGCAGGACAACCGCGCGCCACATGTCAGCGAATCGTAGCCTGCTAGCCCGACCTGTCAATACTGACTCAGTCACAAGATACTAGAAAGGGGCGAGACCGGCACCGCCGGGTCTCGCCCCCGTCATCGGGTGTGGCTACCCAAACTTCACCATCGTTCCCTGGCGCCGTGGACACGCCCGCCACGGATCAGGCGATGGGTCCACTCGTCTTACCATCTGTGTTAGTATCCCAGTATGGAGACGTTGTCGGAAAGCTCGTTGGTGATGTAGACCCGACTACCGTCGGGTGATGCGGCTACGTTGATAGGCTGGTCCCCGACCGAGATGGTAGCCACCACAGTGATGTCCGAGGTACGAATCACGGAGACGTTGTCTGAGAGGGAGTTTGTGACGTAGACATAGCCACTAGAGGGCAAGGAGGACGCGAACCAAGGTTCGTCGCCGACCGAGACCGTGGATACGACAGTGTTGTCCGACGTTCGAATCACCGACACATTGTCGGAGGACGCGTTCGTGACGTAAACATAGCTGCCATTGGGCAGGGCCGTTACGCAAGTAGGTCTCTGTCCGACCGCGATGGTCGCGACTACCGTGTTGTCCGACGTTCGAATCACCGAGACGTTATCGGAAAGGTGGTTGGCTACGTAGACGTAGTCGCCATTGGGTAGAGACGTCACGCCGTAGGGGTAACTTCCGACCGGGACGGAGGCCACGACCGTGTTGTCCGACGTTCGAATCACCGACACGCTCTCGGAGTAGATGTTGGTGACGTACACATAGTCACTTGCAGCCGAAGCGGCAACGCTGTACGGGTAGCTTCCGGCCGGTACCGTGGCTACGACCGTGTTGTCTGATGTTCGAATCACCGATATATTGCCAGAGCTGCCGTTTGCCACGTAGACGGAATTGCCGTTGGGCAGAGCGGCCAAGCATGCAGGCCCATCACCGACCGGAACAGTAGCCGCGACCGTGTTGTCCGAGGTTCGAATCACGGAGACGTTGTCTGAATAGGTGTTGGCGATGTAGACGTACTGGCCACTTGGCAGAACAGCCACGCCAAAAGGGCCGTCTCCGACGGGGACAGTCTCCACAAGGCTGCTAGGGTAGTCGTGAGTTTGTGTTAGAGTGGCCGTAATTGTGGACGTCTGACCAGCGACAACGGTGACGCCTTGTACAAAGTCTTCATAGCCGCTCAGCTTCAACGTGACCGTGTGCGCGCCAGCAGCGACGTTGGCCAGCGAGTAGTTGGTCGCGCAGCCGGTTGACACGCCGTCAAGGCTGATGGCTGCCCCTGTTGGCGTCGAGTTCACCTGTATGGTGCCGGTAGTGTCCTTGTCGCAGGACAATACCAACAGCATTGCTGTCGCCAGTACCATCATGCCGACCTGCAGGCGACTGCTGGTGGCGCGAGAGATACGAATTCGCTCCATCTATCCTCCTTCGGTGCTTTGTCTAGGTTCTTGGCTTGCCCGCACCGGGAAACGTTGCCGTTCTGCCATCGGCTCGGTGCAGCCGGATGAAGCACGGACCTGCGACTTGTGCCGGGGTCTGTTCCCCTGAATCCGACATTGGAGCCACGAAAGTGAGAAAGACACGAAACGAACCTGTCTGCGTGCAACGCGCAGGCAGATGGGAGCCGAATGCCACCATGCCGTTTCATTCCGATTTCGTGCTTTCGTGGCCGTCAATCTCGGTTCTGGGGTTGGCGTGCATCATCGGCCAAGAGTAGGCAACTTGCGTTCCGACCCGAGTGCCGGGTTGGCGTCGGCGTAACTGCTCGAGACGAAGGACTTTAGAGACAGGACCTATTCAGGCCGACGTCAGCAGTGTCTGATTTCCGCAACATCCGTGTCTGATAAATGGCACACAGGCTCAAGCCCAAGCTCAAGCGGGCCGCAAGCCGCAAGCCGCAAGCTCCAAGCTGCGGAATCCAGACAAGCTCAAGCGCAGACTATGCGGGCGGCGGATCGAGTGGCGGATGAAAGGCGGGACCAGACAGTTCAGAATTCAGACGCCAAAGACCAGGGCGCGGAACTGACGCGGAGAGTCGAACGTATCGACAGCCCAGCAGCGCGGCAGAGCCGCGAGTTGCCAGTTGCGGGAGAGCGAGAGGGTGAACGGCGTTATGTCAGCGGGAGGAGTGCTCGGCGACAAGCCGCCGGACCTCATCCGGGCAACAGAGCGGAATCAGACGCGAACCGGTTGACGTCGCGTGCGAACTCGGCTCGTCTTGGGACGAGCAGCGCGTTTTCCGCCCGCGGCGCGGCGGATGTAGTCGAGCCGTTCCTCGGCGGTCATACCCTTCATCGCCGCGCTCAGCTTGTCGCGAAGCGCCCGCATCAGATGTACCGCTTCAATCGTCTCGTTTCTATTCATAGTCCACTTCCAGAGGCGAACGGATTTCGAGCGCCGGGTAACCGAGCCTCAGGTTAACGGCGTTGAACGCCCGTATTCGACTCAGCCGAACGATGTGCCGGAAGTTCCAACTCACCAGTATATCCACGCGTTGAACCGTGGCAACAGCGATGTGCTCGGCATCAGCACGGGATGACTCCGACACTGCAGCGGCGCGGATGTACTCCTCGGCCAGTGCGTCAGCCTCCGCGTCGAGTTCAACCCGCTGGGCTTCGGCGAAGCCGGGTTGCGCGAGAAGGCGGCGCACCGAAGCCGGAGCGAGATTCAGTTCGGCGATGGTGATGTCAGAAATCACCGCCCGAAGTTGCCCGGCAGCGAACGCCCGACGCATCCGCTCAGAGTGTTCCCGGAACTCGGGGTCGAGGCAGCCGGCGACGACTGACGTGTCAACGTAGATTCGCGGAATCATCCGATGACGCGGACTATCACTCATACTGCGGCGACTTCGAACTCGGCCAAGTCGCGCGCGTAGCGAAGGCAGGCGGCAATCTGTTCGGGCGTGAGGTCGGGAAACTCGCGCCGGATGTCCTCGACAGCCCTGCCCGCCGCGAGGTAGCCGAGCACCAGACTCACGGGAATCCTCGTTCCTTTGATTCGGGGCTTCCCGCGCAGAACGTCAGGCGTGCTGACAATCTCACCACGCCAGTTGGATTCGGTGTTCATCTACTCCAGTCTATGTCAACACGGCAGCGAGTCAAGGGCACGCGGCTTCGCCGCGAGTGGAGCATGTCCCTCGGTTAGTTGAAATTCCTAGCGGCTCCCACATCACTTTAGGCAACTCTCTCTGTTGCGTCAATTTCTTTCGGTGACGCGGACCGTTCCAGTGCACTCAGCAATGCGGGGATGTGCCGGTAGCCATCTACGCACCGGAAGTGCTGCTCGGCATGTAGCAGCCCAGCTACACACCAGCGCCAGCGCATCTCGCCAGGGCGCCAGCGCTTC
>VGIR01000046.1 GCA_016867815.1 candidate division WOR-3 bacterium
GCTTCCTGTTCTTTCTGATAGTCTGACATACAGCGGTGTCTCCTTTCTTGGGCTAACGCCCGGTTCTGCAATCACATAGAATCGTAGACACCGCTCTTCCTTTTTCCACAACATTCGATGATACCTCCCAGGAACCCCGTACAGGGCCGGATGACCTCCCGGATGCAGGGCGGGATGCTGGCCCGGATAACGTCCCGGATTCCCGGAGGGGTGCCCCTCCTGGTTCCCCGGGGGATTCCGGCACGGATCCGGGGAGAGGTCCCCACCCGGATCCCCACTGGGATACGGGGAGAGTATCTCGCCCGGTACCGGGGTCGGATTCCCGGAGAGATGCCTTCCCGGATGCCGAGTGGTATCCCCGGAGAGATGCACAGCCAGATGGCCGGGGATATTCCCCAGGATATAGACGGAGAGTCTCGGGGAGGGAGTACCCCCCTACTACCCCCGGACGTGGAATGCGTGACTTACGCGATGTCATTTCGGCCGAAAACGTCCGAACGTGACCCGTCGGGCCGGAAAGAGCGATCCCGCGGCCCAAGCCGGTGACCACAAGATATGGTATAGGGCAGGCTCCACAACCACAATTCTGCCGCCGGGGGGATGATCCGGAGGCTGCCTGCCCCGTGGCCTTCGCCGCTGCAATGCACGGTGCACTGAAGCCTGCAATGACCGGTGCTTTGAGTCGAGCTTTGAACCGAGCGATGGCGTGAGCGATGACGCGTGCCATGCCGCGAGCCATTTGGTGAGCTTTGACGCATGCGATGGTGCGTGCATTGATTCATGCAGTGCGCGATGCAGTTTGCTACGCAGTCGATGACGCACTCGCCGACGCAGTCCGCTACGCGGTGAACGATCCTCTGACCGACGCTTGCCGGCGAGCCATGACGGGTGCTTTGCCCGACCCGATCGCGCCTTGAGCGCGAGGTCGAGGTCAGGATGCCGGTCTGTCGGCCGACGGCCTGCGGCTAGAAGATGGGGTTGACGATGTTGCTGAAGACCGAGCCGAAGGTGTAGGTCAGGCGAACCGAGGTCCAGTACGAATAGCCGGTGGCCAGCTCGCGCAGGCGGAGGAGTCGTTCCTCTTCGGAGGCAACGTCCTTGCGCAGGGCGAGTTGGTCGTGGATGAAGCTGTATCCGCCCGAGAACGAGACCGAAAGCCCGGCGATGACCCGGAGTGAGACGCTGCCGTAGACCGAGAGCCGGTTCTTGGTGATGTCGTGCAGGTAGTGCGACCCTTCGGCCGACAGCTCGACCGAGCCCCAGGACCGGGTCAGAGCCGCTCCCAGCACCGCCTCGTTCTCCACCAGGTACTCGCTGAGTCTGTTGTACAGCGTCGTGTCGAAGTAGTTGGCGTACTGAACGGTCGGGGTGAGGCGGAGATAGACTTTGTGCCGGACATACTCGGAGTACGGCACGATGTCATACTCCAGTTTCGGCCCTAGGGTAAGGCCGCAGCGAAGGTTGCTGTAATCGCTGGTGTTGTACCGGAACCGGGCGCCGAGGGCCACGTGGTTTGAGAGCTTGCGTCCATAGTCGGCTCTGCCGTAGTAGCTGCGCGACAAGGCCGTGACAACCGTGGTGTCGAGCACGAATCGTCGCTGGTTCGTCGACACGCCGCCCTCAAACGCGAGTTTCTCCGTTTCGGTCACGCGCCTGACTTCGGGAGAGAGGTCGTAGTAGATGCTGGAGTAGGTCTGGTCGCCGCTCCCGAATGCGTTGAGGCTGAACGCGAACACCCAGTTGCGCCAGGGATCGGTTACCGGCGCCGCTGCCGCGGGCGGAGTGAACTCGATACTGAGTGCGTCGCGCAGCCCGGTACGAGCTACATACGGCACCAGACCGCGCCGGATGTTGTCGACCAGTGCTTTCCTTGTTTCGTCCGGGGTGGCGGCCGGGGCGGTCGTGTGTTTCAAGACCGAGTTGATGTCGTGGAAAGAACCCAGGCCGATGAAGTTCAGGCAGTACTCGCTGCCGCCGTCCCCGGTGGTCTGGGAGGTGATGGTCAGTTGCACGTCGGCCTCGGTGCGGTCGCGGACGTAGTTGACGAAGGTGAGTTCCGTCTTGATGAAGTCCATGTCCGACCACGTCTCGTCCTGAACGTAGAGACGCGGCGCGAGGTCGCGCCAGGACGAATCAGGCCCGGCCGTGGGCAAGTCGGACGGTTGAGCAGCAGCGGTCAGCGCCAGGCCTAGAGCCAGCAGTGCAGGCAGCATTCCAGCCTCCCTCTGTTTGCGGAGTAGAACCCGGCATTCGGGCCGTTGTCGGGCATCACGCCCGGACGAAGTTCCACACCTTCATGGCCGAATCTTACGTCCCCGAGGTGGGATGTCAACAGATAGGACGCGGCAAACGGGTCCGGGGTTGGTCGGCTGACGGCTCGCGCTCACGGCGCGAGGTTCAACGGCGACAGGCTGCCGTCATGTTGGCGGCCCGGGTTCGGCTGCTGTTGACCGCAAGAGGACGCCCAGTCGCCTGGTCTGCCAATCTGCAATCCTGACCCTGCAAACCGGAATGCGACGAGCGGCATACAGCAGCCTGTGCATTGCGTCCGTATCGCGGGGTCGGCGCGTGTCAGTAGTTCGTCCCGGCGCCTGCGGTGCTGTCGACTGCGACCCACTTGCCCGACCATTTCCTTGTCTCCAGGAACTGGTACTGAGCCGTCGCCTCCAGTCCTTCGATAAGCCCGGCAGAGTAGAATGCTTCGATGGTGTCGCCCTCGGCCCGGGAGGAACGGAGCAGACCAAAACGCCATTCCTGAACGAAGCGTGGGTCATCCATCAGCCCCTTGAGGACATAGGAAGCGAAGTTCACGGTATCCGGTGGAATCGGCGGGGACGCCAGCAGCACATCGATTCTGCCGAGCTTGAAGAACGCCTCCTTTTCGAAGGCGGCGTGGTTCTTTCTGCCTTTGCGGTCACCCCGGTAGTGGGCGATCGCGGGCGTGTTCAACCCCAGGAGGTCGACTATCCGGCCGCGGTAGGTCCTGGCAACTCCGCCCGCTTTGTACACGCCGATCGTCGGCAAGGCGTCGGCTCCGGCGAAGAGCCTGCCCAGCCTCTCTCCCGTCCGGATGCCGCTTTCGGTAACCGAGAACTGATACTGTAACGGGCTCGCGCTGCGGAAGCTGTTCCACGATGGCTGTTGCAGGAAGTGGTAAGCGCAGTACGCAAGTAGGAAGGAGAGGCAGCAGAAGGGGATGAGATTGCGCTTAGGTTGCAGCAGGGAAGCAAGCTGAGCAGAAGCGCCTGCCGGACTCCAGGCGATGAGGAGTAGCGTCAGGGTGAGGGTCATCACGGGATAGGCGGGTTGGTAGAACCTGAACATGAGGAAGTGATCTCCACCGGTCAGGACCGGAGTCGCGAGGAGCAATACCGCCACGAGGGCCGAGAGCTTCCAGTCCGCAATGCAGGCCGGGCGCCAGCGACGTGCTCGCAGGCAGGATGTGAACCTGACTGCCAGGTCGCCCAAGCACCATGCCGCGAGTCCCATCGACAGGAGTACGGATGCTCCGATGAGCAGACCGCTCTGCGTCGCGTAGCCGAAGAGGTAGTCTGCTCCCTGCTTTAGGTTGTAGGCGAGCGAGGGTGAGACCTTCGCGTAGTAGGTGTTCGGGAGCGGGTACCCGAAGTAGCTCAGTCGAAAGAGGGTCACGCCGGCCACGGAAACAAGGACGGCCGTGACCAGGACGAGGACAAGACGGCGGCGATCTTCCTGACCGTTCCCGTTGCGGAGCCAGGCGAGGAGAATGATCAGCGGCGCCACGAGTATCGCTTCCGGGCGACCAAGGGGGGCAAGAAAGAAGGGTAGGGAGGCGAGGACCGAGCCGATTCGCGAGCGCGGCGGCCGGAGCGCCACGCGGATCATGAGCACAATCAAGAATCCCCAGAGGCAAGTGTCCATCAGGGTGATGGACATCCAGGTGAAGTATGCCGGGCAAGAGAAGACGAGGAACAAGTAGGCGAGTTCGAATGGCCAGGACGGGAACTGCCGAGCCGAAGCCGAGCGACGGATGATGTCGAGTATCAGAATCTGCGTGAAGCAGAGAAGCAGGACCGAAATCGCCAGGACGCCGGATTCGTCGATTCCGAGGCGGAATGGTATCGCAGAGATGAGCGTCCAGAGGAGCGATGTCGCCCCTTCGACGCGTTCCGGGTTGTTGGCGTAGACCAGCCCTTCTCCTGCCGCCAGATTCGAAGAGTAGCTGAAGAGTATCTGAGCATCGTCGATCCCTCGGGTCGGACGACCGTGAAACCTGAAGACGAGCCAGCAGGCCACAATCGTGAGCAGAATCGGGTAGGCCAGTTTAAGGAGGGTCCTCATTCGTTCTCCTCAAACAGCCCGCGCGTTGAGCTTGGGGGTCGGGAATGCGATACCAGCCGTGCGTGAGTTCGGGCCGGGCGGGTTTGCGCCAACACAGGCTGCATCTTAGGATGGGGATGGGCAAGGGTCAAGCGGACTCAGCAGCGATAGAGAAGCGGCCCTTCGACTCGTTGCACTCGAAAAGGACGGCGCCGGGCGTTGGTTGCCATGGGCGGACGCCAAGGACGATCTCCGGACTACAGGAGAGATTCCCCGCTGCCTTCCGCGGCTGCTGTCTCACGGTGCCTGTCGTCCGCCTTCATCCATGGCTGTCCCTGGATGGCGATTCCCTGCCTTCGGTTCAGCATCGGGTTTCCCATCCGTGAATCCTGCGTCCGGGACTGCTCACGTCTCTTCGTTGCAGGACTCCGCACCGGGCCGGCGTTCTTGGTGGACTGGCGGTGACTAGCCGGAGAACCGCGAAGCCGGGCAGTGCCCGGCTAAACGTGGAACTCGAGGATGTCTCTGTCCTGCAGGACGTGGCCGCGCTCGACGCGCTGGCCGTCGTAGCCCGAGCCGTTCCAGAGCCGCGCGAACTGGAGGTTCTGGGCAAAGTCCTTGTGGAGATGGTAGGCCGCGTCGATCATGGTTGCGCCGATGGGCAGTACAACCGGGTCGCGGAACTCCACCTGCTTGCCGGGTTTCTTGGTATAGACCCGGATAATCCTGAGCATGGCAAAGAGACGCCGCCTGAGTTCCTCAAGTCCGATGTGGTGCTCGGCTGAGACCGGGAGTACCTCGACGTCGCCGATCAGTTCGCGAAGTATCGCCAGCCGGTCCATCGCCTGCGGGTCGTCGGCCTTGGCGCCGAGGCGGAGGAGCTTCTTGGGTTTGGCGATTTCCGATTGTCGATTGTCGATTGCCGGAGTCGGGTCAGCTCCGTCGTTTGTCCTTTGTACTTTGTCCTTTGTACTTGCGAAGACAATATGCGCCTTGTCGAGCAGAGCGGCGGTCTGTTCGGTGGTTTCCAGCAGCCCGTCGTCGGAGAGGTCCAGCATCCAGATGAGGATGTCGGCCGTGCGCATGATGCCGAAGAGCCACGCCGGTGAGTCGGGGAAGACCGGAGGCGTGTCTACAAGCTGTATCTGGATGTCCTCGAACTCCATCATGCCCGCAGCCGGTTGGGTGGTCGTGAAGGGGTAGGGCGCTACTTCAGCGTGCAGGCCGGTCAATTCTCTGACCAGCGCCGATTTGCCGCTGTTGGGCGCCCCGAAGATGACGACCTGGCCCGCGCCCTGTTTCTCGACGTGGAACAGGTCGGCACGCTTGGCTCCGCTCTTCGCGGACGAGACCATCTCTTTCTTGAGTTTCGAGATGCGGGTCTTGATGTCGGCCTGCATCTTCTCGGTGCCCTTGTGCTTGGGGAGGGTCGTGAACATCTCTTCGAGGCAGGCCAGCTTCTCTTCGGTCGTCGTGGCCGAGCGGTAGCGCTCTTCGGCTTTGAGATAGTCGGCGGAGAGATTTGCCGGCAAGATCAGGCTCCGGGGAGTTCGGAATCAGGAGTCCTGAATCCGGAGCGCGGAGATGACGGACCCCGAATCTCACCACAAAGAGACAAGGACACGAAGAGGTCAGGACGAAGAGAGAGGGTCGAGGAGAGTGAGAGGCGAGAGGCCGGGTGCGGTTTCACCATTCTCTGTTCGCTATTCACTATTCGCCGGACAGGGTCGGCTATTTCCTGCCGCGGCGCTTGCCACCTTCGAATCCGCCGAGCGTGACGTTGAGCGCGGCAAAGGGCATGCCCTTGCTGATGGCGGGACCTCTGAACTGCTTGCTGCCCCCTTCAAGTTCCCACTGCGGATTTACGGGAGTGTAGCAGTACCCGCCGCGAAGCTGCACGCCTACTACGCTGATGGGAATCGTGATCATCAACTGCGGGGTGAGGGTCAGTCCCGAGAACGAGATCTTGCTTGTCATGCCCGGGCGTTGAAGCAGTCGATTGAAATTCATCGGTGCGTCGGACGTGTCCTGCAGTTTGATGGTGTATCCGCTGCCGCCTATGCCGAGCATCGGCGCTATGAGCAGGTGTTTGAGCGAGAAGACCCGGTAGCCAAGGTCAAGCTCGCCGCCGGCAATCTCGACGGTGGCGCGGAGGTCATCCGAGCCGATGGTCTGGGAGCCACCCCAACCCGAGCCACCGATGACAACCTTCTCAACCAGCACGAACCCGGCCCCGCCGAAGCCCCACTGGAGCGAGCTTGGCTTGTCGGCAAGACTGACGCCGCCTTGACTGAATGCGCTATTCAGACTGTCGAAGTTGACGATCCCGACTGTCGGACCGAAGCAGCCGAAGGCGCCGTTGACCGGCGGAGCCGCAACTGCGGCGGCGGCCAGGAGCGCGATAGCGAGCAGGCTCACGACATGACGTTTCACGTTGTCTCTTCCCTTCAAGACCGAATCCCGGCGTTCCGGGATTCGGCGTTCCGATTTGTCTTCCTCGGCTCGGTCGGAGCGTTCCTCGGTTCCGACTAGAGCCGTTCGATATCGCCGATGTCCATGAAGACCAGCCCGGACACGAACTTGGGGTAGAAGTCAGTCGACTTCTGGGGCATGCGTTCTCCATGGGCGGCTACCTTCTGCACCTGGTCGGCCCGGGTCGGGTTCATGAGCAGCGCCGCCTGGTACCTGCCCGAGTTCACCTTGTTCATCGTTTCGGCCAGGTTGCGCTCGTACGCCACGTGGTCCTCGATCTGCGCCGGGCTGACTCCGAAGACGTGTTCGATAAGCACGGTGTGGAGGATGGCCACATCGAGGTCGCGGTAGTCGGCGCTGTGGTCCTTGACCAGCTGCTCGACCGCGGACTTGTCGGTCAGGCGGAGCATCCAGTTCCGGTTCTTGCCGACGTGGAGCGCGAAGACGTGGTCGGTTCGGGCCTTGGCGAGTTCCGGTTCCACTTCCGCGTCCTTCACCGGCCGAGTCTCGAACCACTTGCCGATGGTGGCGACGAGTTCGTTCCACTTCGGGCTGGACAGGCCGAACAGGTAGCGATGCGTGGGCAGAATCACGAGGCCCGGGTCGGACATGTTCACGAAAGCGGTCGCTTTGAAGCGAAGGGCTGCGTCGTCCGGCACCTTGCCTTCGCGCTCCATCTCCTGCCGGAAGTTGAGCGCCGTTTCGTAGCGGTGGTGGCCATCGGCTATCAGCATCACTTTGTCCGTGAGCGCCTTGCGCACTGATGCCAGCTTGGCAGGTTCGGTGATCGCCCAGACCTTCTGGACCACGCCGTAGTCGTCGGTCGCCTTCATCAGGGGCTCGCCGGTCGGGGTAAGTGCCCGGTCGACCAGTCCCGTCGGGTCGTCGTAGAGCATGAATATCTGTTCGTAGTCCTTGCTGGTGGCGCGGAGCAGGCTCAGACGGTCAGCTTTGGGCTTGGACAGGGTCCGTTCGTGCGGCAGCACCGTGCCTTTCTCGAACTCATCCACCCGGATAGCAGCGACGAAGGACTTGCGGGTTCTCATCTGGCCGCCCATCTCGAAGTCCTGATGCAGAACGTAGATCGCCGGCTGCGCGTCGCGGACGAGGACCAGCTGTGAGGACCAGAGTTTGGACGTGGTAGTGGAGTAGGTGTAGGGGTCAGGCGCCGCCGGCAGTATCAGGTGGACAAAGCTGTTGGGGTGGCGGGCGATGTAGGTCTGCTGCAGCTCTTTGGATATCTTGTCGTAGGGCTGGGTGATGACTTGCGACAGGTCTGAGACCTTCAACGGATTGTAGCGCCAGCCGCGGAACGGTCTGATGTCCGCCATGGGTCTTCTCGTTCCTTTCTACTTGCCGAGCAGGACCTTGCGGACTTCCTCCGCGATGCCGATGCCCGCGCGCTCCTGGCCTTCCTTGGTCTGGGCACCGATGTGGGGCGTGCCGATGACGTTGGGCAGGGAGAAGAGTTTGAAGTCCTTGATCGGTTCGCTCTCGAAAACGTCGAGCGCGGCCGCGCCGACCTGCCCGCTTACCAACGCCTCGTACAGAGCCTCTTCATCGACGACCCCGCCGCGGGCGCAGTTGATGATGACGACGCCCTTCTTCATCTGGGCGATGGTTTCCTTGTTGATCATGTGCTTGGTCTGATCGGTCTTGGGCACGTGGAGAGAGATGTAGTCGGCGCTCTTCAGCATCTCCGGGAACTCGCACATCTTGCCGGCACCGCACTCTTTGATGAACGGGTCAAAGACCAGCACGCTCATACCCATGGCGATGGCGCGCTTGCCGAGTTCGCTGCCGATGCGGCCGGAGCCGATGAGACCGAGGGTCTTGCCGTAGAGCTCGGTGCCCTTGAAGGTCTTCTTCTCCCACTTGCCGTCGCGCAGGGACTGGGTCGCCTGCGGAATCGCTCGGGCGCAGGCGAGCATGTGACCGAGCGCGAGTTCGGCGACCGTGATCGAGGTCGCGGACGGCGTGTTCACAACCTTGATGCCGCGGGCGTCGGCGGCCTTCTTGTCGACGTTGTCGAGGCCGACACCGGCGCGGCCCACTACCTTCAAATTGGTGCCGGCGTTGATGACGTCGGCCGTCACCTTGGTCGCGCTGCGGACGATGATGGCGTCATAGGCGGGGATGGCCTGGATGAGGTCGGCCGGCGGCAGACCGGGGCGCTCGTCAACTTCGATTCCGGCGTCCTGAAGCATCTTCACGCCGGCTTTGGCGATCGGGTCGCTGATTATGACTTTCATGATGACTCCTTTTGCTGCGGGTTCGGATTGCCGCTCATGGTAACCGAACCGGCGGCAAAGTCAATCATGCTGCTTTCAGTCATTGACTTACCAGCAGGTTTCTGGTACTGATTATACTGACTTTGACTGGAGGTGCCCGATTCCGGTATACGAGTATCAGTGTCAGGACTGCGGAAAGAAGTTCGATTTCGTTGCCACCCTGGCGGAGAAGGAGGCCGGGTTGGACCCTGCCTGCCCGAAGTGCGGCAGGACTCGGGCCCGGCAGGTGTTCAGTCGGTTCACCCTTCTGACCGGGTCCAAGACCGACGAGGAGTTCGACGAAGGGCTTGATGATATGGGCGCGGGCGGCGATATGGCCGGGCTACCCGACGGCGCGGGCATGGATGATCTTGATGACATGGGCGCGGGCGGTTCCGGCGACCTGGATGACCTCGACTAGCACGGGCTGACCAACGAGATGCAGGAGGCAACGATGCACTGGTATGACTGGATGACGCTGGTGATTGTGGTCGGAGGTACGATTGTCCAGACCGTCCGCGGCAGCAAGGCCGGGGGCATGGGCCTGCCGCTCTTCGAGGCCCTGGGGGTCGTGGTCGCGGCCGTGGGCGCCACGGCTTTCACTCACTCGGTGGCCGATATGATTCACGTGCGCGAGAACGTCGTGCTGCTGGTGTTGTTTCTGGTCTTCTCGTTCTTCGGATTCGTCCTCGCCCGCTGGCTCTTCACTCTGACCGCCATGTCCTTCCAGTCGCTCGACGGGTTCTTCAGCTGCATCTTCGGTGTGGTGCTGGCCTGGACGGTCGCGCATATGGTCCTGAGAGTCGTCATAATGTCGCAGGGCGGCAACGGTGAGGTGGCGGCGCAAATGGTCAATTCGCCGGTGGCGCGCGAGGTGTTCGAGTTCCGGACCTGGAATGCGCTGATGCGGCTGTTGTTCAAGGCCAAGCTGGGTCCGGACTTCAACCCGGACCAGGGGTAGTTCGACCTTGGAGTCAACGTGCCGAATCGAAGTGAGCCTGGTGCCGGAGGAGAGAAGCAGCAAGCGAAGATGGAGGTAAGATGAACTGGTATGATCCGGTCGTCCTGGCAGTCATGGTACTTGTGGTGGCAGTCCAGACCGTGCGCGGGATCAAGGCCGGCGCGGGACTGGTTATGTTCGAGGCGGCGGGGGTGGTGGTGGCGGCCGCGGCGGCCACGGCGTCAGCACACTCGTTCGCCGCGCAGATCCACGCGCCCGAGAGCTCCATGATGCTGGTCTTGTTCATCGTCTTCTCGGTTGTAGCTTTCTTCGTCGCGCGCTGGCTGTTTGCTCTGACCGCGCTGTCCTTCCAGTGGCTCGACCCAGTACTCAGTCTCTTTCTGGGGCTGGTCATGGCCTGGGCCATCGCCCACATGTTCTTCCGCATAATGATCGGGTCAGAAGGGGGCCCGGCAGCGGATGAGATTGCCGGCTCGCCGGTCGCACGCGAAGTATTCCAGTTCCGGACCTGGAATGCGCTGATGCGGCTGTTGTTCAAAGCCAGGACCGGGCAGGAAACCGATGTCGACCTCGGCTGAGGACGGCCGCTTGATGGCCGGTCGCAGTCCGCTGCTGACGGCGGCATCGGCTGACTTGCGGCGGGTCGCCGGGGCTCGGGTGGGGTTCCGCGTCGGTGCTTGAGGTTTACACCGGCGACGGCAAGGGCAAGACCACCGCAGCCCTCGGGCTGGCGCTGCGCGCAACCGGTCACGGCTGGAGCGTTCTGATCATCCAGTTCATGAAGGGCAGCCCGGAGTACGGTGAAGTCACGGCCGCCAGGGGCGTCAAGGGCCTGGCTCTCGTGCAGACCGGTCGGCCGACGTTCGTCGAGAAGGGCAACCCGGCCCCGGAGGATCTGGCCGAGGCGGCGCGCGGGCTCAAACTCGCCCACGAGGCGCTCGGGTCGGGCAAGTACCGGCTCGTCATCCTGGACGAGATCAACGTCGCCATAGACTACGGCCTGCTGAAACTCGAGGATGGGCTGGCCCTGATCGACGCCTGCCCGGATGAGGTGGAACTCGTGTTTACCGGCCGCGGCGCGAAGCGCGCGGTACTGGAGCGCGCCGATCTGGTTAGCGAAGTCCGGGAAGTGAAGCACCCGTATCAGAAGGGATTCGTCAATCGGGTCGGGATCGACTACTAGCGAGCTGCTCCGCGCTTTTCGCACCGGCAGCAAGCGAGCCTGCGCGCGACTGATGAGCATCGTTGAGGACGAGCCGGACGTCGCCACCACGGTCCTTGATGAGCTCTACCCGTTGATGGGCAGGTCTTTCCGCGTCGGCATCACCGGTCCGCCCGGTGCCGGCAAGAGCACGCTGGTCGAGAAGCTGGGACGCGAGTGCCGGAGCCGCGGCCGGACCGTGGGGATCGTGGCGGTCGACCCGACCTCGCCGTTTTCCGGCGGGGCACTGCTGGGAGACCGCGTAAGGATGCCGTCGCTTTTCACCGACCCGGGCGTGTTCATACGTTCCATGGCCACGCGGGGCGGGGTTGGTGGCCTGGCTTCCCGTACCAAGGAGGTCTGTGACGTGCTGGATGCGTTCGGCCGGGACTGCATCATCATCGAGACGGTCGGCGTGGGGCAGGTCGAGCTCGACATTGCCGGCGCCGCCCATTCGACCGTTGTGGTGCTGGTACCGGAGTCGGGAGACGGAATCCAGACGATGAAGGCCGGGCTGATGGAAATCGGTGATCTCTTCTGTGTGAACAAGTCGGACCGGGAGGGTGCGGACCGGATGGTGATGGAAGTCGAGACGATGGTCGAAATGAAAGTGCGAACGCCGAACTCCGAGTCCCGAACTTCGGCGATCGGCGATCGGCGACTGGCGGTTGACGACTGGATGCCGCCGGTGGTGAAGACCGTCGCGACGAGCGGACTCGGCGTTCCGGCCCTGCTCGACCAGCTCGAGGCACACCGGAAACACCTTGAGGCCTCGGGGACGCTGACCGAGCGGAAGCGCGAGAGCATCCGGTCCGAGATCATCGAACTGACCGAGGAATGGCTGCGGCGCGACGTATGGCGCCGGCCGGAAGTGACCGGGCGGCTCGAAGGCCTGGTAGGAGAGGTTATGGACGGCGGCACGACTCCATATCGGGCGGCCGAGGCCATACTCAAAGACGTTCTTGCTGCGAGTTGAGAGGAGAAACAGATGGCCGATGACCTGAAGAAGATCGCCGAGGAGCGGCAGAAGTGGCAGCAGGGGGTCGAGCAGGTCGAGCCCGGGAGGTTTCAGACGCTCTCCGGCGTGCCGGTCGATGTTCTCTACACCCCGGCCGAGGCGGCCGGGCTTGACTATCTGAGAGACCTGGGATTGCCCGGGCAGTATCCCTTCACCCGCGGAGTCCGGAACAACATGTATCGCGGCAGGCAGTGGACTATGCGCGAGTTTTCCGGCTTTGGTACCGCCAAAGATACCAACGGCCGGTACAAGTTCCTGCTTGCGCACGGCGAGGTCGGGCTGTCGGTCGCGTTCGACTTCCCGACGCTGTACGGCCGCGACTCCGACGACACCCTGGCCCAGGGCGAAGTCGGCAAGTGCGGCGTGGCCATCGCGTCGCTGGCCGACATGGAGACGCTGTTTGACGGCATCCCGCTGGCGGACGTCTCTACCTCTATGACCATCAACGGTCCGGCCGCGGTGGTCTGGGCATTCTACCTTGCCGCCGCCGAGAAGCAGGGCGTGCCGAGTGAGAAGCTGCGCGGCACGATCCAGAACGACATCCTGAAAGAGTACATCGCCCAGAAGTCCTGGCTCTTCCCGCCCGAGCCTTCGATGCGGGTCATCACCGATATCATGGCCTACGCCGCGAAGCACGTGCCCAAATGGAACACCATTTCCATATCCGGTTACCACATCCGTGAGGCCGGTTCGACCGCGGCGCAGGAACTCGCGTTCACGCTCAAGGATGGGCTGACGTATGTCGAAGCCGGAATCAAGGCCGGGCTCGACGTCGACGTCTTTGCCCCGCGCCTCTCCTACTTCTTCAACTCGCACCTTGACTTCTTTGAGGAGATCGCCAAGTTCCGGGCCGCGCGGCGCATCTGGGCGCGGGAGATGAAGGAGACTTTCGCGGCGAAGAAGCCGGAGTCATGGCTGCTCCGCTTCCACACCCAGACCGCAGGTTGCAGCCTGACCGCCCAGCAGCCGGAGAACAACATCGTGCGGACAGCCTTTCAGGCGCTGGCGGCGGTGATGGGCGGCACCCAGAGCCTGCACACCAACTCGATGGACGAGACCTGGGCCTTGCCGACCGAGAAGGCCGTTCTCATCGCCCTGCGGACGCAACAACTCATAGCCGAGGAGACCGGGGTCACCAACACGGTTGACCCGCTGGGTGGTTCCTACTTCGTCGAGGCGCTGACGAACGAAATGGAGAAGCAGGCGTACGACTACTTCCGGAAGATCGACGCACTGGGCGGGATGGTCAAGGCCATCGAGCATGGCTTCCCGCAACGGGAGATTGCCGACGCGGCGTACCGCTACCAGAAGCAGGTCGAGCAGGGCAGAAGGACTGTGGTCGGCGTGAACAAGCACGCACTTGAGGGTGAGAAGCTGGAGATTCCTCTGCTCAGAATCGACCCTACCGTCGAGCAGGAGCAGCACCAGCGCCTGGCCAGCCTGCGCGGCAAGCGGGACAGCTCGAAGGTTCAAGAGTGCCTGGCCGCTCTCAAGGCAGCGTGCGCCGGCAAGGACAACGTGATGTATCCCATCCTGGAAGCGGTGCGCGCCTACGCGACACTCGGCGAGATTTGCGGCACGATGAAAGAAGTCTTCGGCTCATACGAAGAGCCGCCGATGTTCTAGGGAGGAACAATGGCGAAGAAGTTGAGAGTATTGGTGGCAAAGCCCGGGCTCGATGGTCATGACCGCGGGGCGAAAGTCGTCGCCCGCGCCCTGCGCGACGCCGGGTTTGAGGTCATCTACACCGGGTTGCACCAGACCCCGGAGATGATTGCCGAGGCAGCGCTGCAGGAAGACGTCGACGTCGTGGGTCTGTCGGTGCTGTCCGGCGCGCACTTGACTCTCTTTCCGGAAACGATGCGGTTGCTGAAGGAAAAGGGCGCGGGCGACATCCTCGTGTTCGGCGGCGGCATCATCCCGAAAGAGGACATGGAGGAGTTGTCCAAGCAGGGCTGCGGCCGGCTGTTCGGCCCCGGCACGCCGACCACCGACATCGTTGACTATCTGAGAGAGAAGTTTCCCGATCGTGTCTGAACTGGCGCGTTCGTCCCGCGCTCCGAGCATCACACCCTCAGTGTGGACCGCATCGGCAGGGTCGACGTTGCCGGTGTGAGCTAGACCATGATGCGCAGGGTCGTTTGTGGCCTGGCGATGGCAACCGCGGTTGCCTTCTGTTTCTTGAAGTCCTATGAGGTCAAGCCGGTCCGGGCGTCGTGGAGCGGCTGGACCGCGCGGCAAGGATATGTCGGACAGACGTTCACGGCCAACTTCGACTCCATAACAGAGGTCTCGCTGTTCACGGGAAACCCCGGTGCCGGTGCGAGCTACAACCTGCGCGTGGTAGATGCAGTGACCGCCGAGATCATCGCTCACCAGTACGGGAGACAGCCGGCTGGAGACCATAGGTGGCTGAAGTTCGACTCCATCATACCGGACGGCAAGTGCATGCGGGGGAGGGAGTACGTGGTTGAGATCACCAGGCCTGGTGATTCCATCAACTGGTACAAGGATGCCAGGGACAGGTATCGCCACGGCCGCATGGTCGGCGGGGCCGGTCCGGGCAGGCCGCCGCCGGGCAACTGCGACGACCTCTGTCTCCGCATCTACGGCAAGGCGCGGGTGGGAGATGAATTCTCGGTGCAGTCCGTCGTCGCCTGGCCCGATTCCCTGGGTCAACCCAAGGACCCCGCGACATGGTCAGCTTTGGTCGAGAGCGAGGTCGACCTGGGCGTGCGGTCCGACAAACTGGGATACGGCTTCGGAGTCTGGACAAACCCGGGTCCCGGCGACTTGCGTTGGGAGATGATGGACTCGCTCATGGTGCTCTACGTCCGGGCCGGAGTCCAGGTACTGGCCAGCGTCGGACCGGGTCCCTGGGCATCTTCCTCAATCGGCGACGACCGGGCGATTCCCCGGAACCTCTTTGAGCCGGTAATAGTCGGTGGCGCGATTAACGACAGCAATCCGGTCGGCAAGTACATGTACGAATTCGTCAGGAGATACGGGCCGCGCGGGACCTTCTGGCGTTCACACCAGCCCTACATGCCGGTGACGGTCTACGAGGCGCCGAGCGAGCCGGACCAGGGCGCGATCGGCCGCGACGATTTCGACGGCTGGTGGCAACACAACACGGGTCCGGACTCGAACCGGTATATCACTTTCCCTCCCTACCGGGACACGATCGACAGCTTTGTCTCCAGGTACGGCGACACGCTGCAGGGCCGGAAGCAGAGCTTTCTCTGGGTCTATTCGAGATACGTCACGGTCATGGATTCCGCTATAAAAGCCGCGGCACGAGACAACGGCGCGCCGGAAGAATCGCTCCCCAGGTCGGCGTGTTACATCACCACCATGTCGGCCCGAGATCCCGAGCGCAGGTACGGCGAGCACTACTGGCCGGGAGAGTGGATTCAGGGGCTGAAGGACTACGGTGCGGGCAACTCCTTCGATATCGCCTCGTACCATCCGTATCACGGTATCGCGGAGCAGGCGGCGTTGATTGTGGACACGCTTCGCCACTACTTCAGCGCGCAGGGACTGCTCAGTCCTCGTCCGTTCTGGGTGTCGGAAGCAGGACACTTCTCCCGCACGTTCGATACCCGCGAGCACGATCCCTGCTGGCCCGTCAGGTTGTTTGAGAGCTATGCGACCGTGCAGTATGTGAATGCGATTCCCGGGTACCCGGTGGAGCAGTGGACATGGTTCACATATACCGAGAGGTACATGGCCGACTTCTGCGATTCCATCACCGGTCACTGGGTTAAGCAGAGCATCACGGATTCGGAATTCCAGCCGCGGCCGCCAGCGCACGCGTACAAGCAGTGGAGTGAGCTCTGCCGGGGCGCGAGTTTCGAGGATCGCCTGCCGGCCATGGGCCCGCACAAGCCGGCGGAGACGCTGGGTGTCCACGTGCTCCAGTATCGGGATAGCTTGGGCAGGCGATTCTGGGCCGCGTGGGAGCAACCGGGCTGGACATCCGGTCCGAGGGTCCTCAAGGTGCCGGCACGGGCGGATACGGCTACGGTCTGCGGCATAGATACCAACGGGTCTCCGTCGGGTTGGGTCGAGACGGCGGCGAAAGACGGCTGGTTTGTCAGGCAATTCGATACCTTCCCGGTCATCATCAGGGAGGGCCAGAGCTTCAGCCGGCCTGACCTGGCCGTGGACAGCTTCCGGGTGGCGCCCGTGCGGCCGCAAGTGGGGGAGGAGATGGGCTTCTCGGTGTACGTCACCAACCACGGCAATCGCGCCACTCCCGACACTGTCTGGTACAGGGTGCTGTGCGACACCACACTGGTTGACAGTTTTGCCGGTTCGAGCATTGACGCCGGGTCGAGCGGTCACGTGCAGGTGACCGGCTATCTCATCCCGAGCTGGATGGCCGGACCGCACCTGTTCCGACTGGAGGCGAATCCGGGCCAGAAGTTCGTGGAAGGTGCAGGTCTCGACGACAACGACGGCTACAGCCGAAACATGGTCGTGCAGTCCGTAGACGAACTCGGCCCGCCGAAGCTCCTGACCCTAGGTCAGCCGTTTCCGAACCCGGCAAGGACCAGGCTCACCATTAGCTACGCCCTGCCCCGACCGACCCGGGTCTGCGTCAAACTCCACGACATAGCGGGCAAACTGGTGAGCACGCTAGCCAGCGGAGACAAGCAGCCCGGCTACTACAATCTCGCCTGGAACCGGCAGGACAGCAGAGGTCGAAAGGTCCCTGGCGGCGTCTACTTCTGCACCCTCAGCGCGGAGAACCATCTCTTCAACCGGAGGGTCGTTCTGACCGACTAGTCCCGTTTCGGGACACGGCCTACCAGTATCATTTGCGACGGGAAGCTCTGCCATACAACATCTGGTCAATGTTGACAGGCGGCATGGGTATTGGGAGAGTATCCAGGCCTACATGAAGTACCTGGTGTGCGTTCTCCTTTGTGCGGCGGCGGCCTTTGGGTCGCCGGATGTACTCGCTCGCGTGAGAGACGGCGAGACGAAACTGCCGTTGGTCGGGGCGACCGTCATGAGCGAGGGGAGCGACATCATGGCCGTGACCGATTCCTCGGGGCAGTGCCTGGTCGTTGCTGCGCCGAGGAGGGGCGGAGCGCTGGTGGCGTCGCGACAGGGGTATCTGGACCAAGCGCTGACCGGCGCGTGGCTGGCGAAGCCGGGGCAGGACACGGTCGTGATTGACTTCCTGCTCTGTCCCAAGCGACCGGTGGAGGTCGGGCGTGTGGCCGCAAGCGCCGACAGCAGTGTCGCCACCACGAGCGCGGGCGCTGCGGCCGAAAGCCCGGCAGCAGCGGAATCAAAGCGGTCGGACGGCGGGTTTGGAGGTGCTGGTTCCGCGGCCGGGCAACTCGCGACTGAGGCGAGGCGCACGGAAGGAGTCGAGGAGAGCCGGTCGCCGGCCGGCACGGCCAGCGTCGAAGGTACTGTGTCGGATGCCGAGACCGGTCTGCCCGTGCCGGCAGCGAGGATTGCCGTGGAGGGAACCGAGATGGAGGCGGTGTCCGATTCTGAAGGGCGCTATGTCTTGGAGTACGTTTCGGCCGGCAGGCACAAGCTGCTGGTGACCTGCTCCGGGTACGCGAACGCCTACACGGTGCTCAGGTTCGTCAAGGACTGGGTCGTGACCGCGAACCTGTACCTGCGGAAGACGGCGTCGAAGCCGACTTCCGCCAAGTAGCTTCCCGCTGCCTAGGCGCCGTAGGCGCCCATGTACAGCAGCATCACTGAGACGAGCATTACCCCGAACGCGGCGACAACCAACGCGAGGATGACCAGAGTGTAGCAGCCGACGAGATTGCCGGTTACCAGCTTGTTCTTGCGTTTGGCCAGTTCGCTGACTCCGATAACGAGGAGAGCTGCGGCGGCAAGGAAGAACGCAGCGCCGGCAATCATCCTGCTGGCCTGCCCCGGCATGAAGGCGAACAGAAACCGGATGCAGTTGACCACCGCGACTGTGAAGGCGACTGCGAGGACCACAACCAAAGCCCATCTCCATCGGTCGGGTTGTGCGGCTGCGGCCTTTGCCTCAGGACCTTGGCCGTTGCATAGCAGAATCAACCGGTCGCGAAGCCGGTGCAGTTCCTCGTCCCGTTCGCGCAGGAGCAGGCGTCCCTCGGGTGTGTCTTGTCCGTTCCGCATCCGCTGTTCCAGCTCTTCGTGGGCGGTGAGCGCTTGCTCGTACTGGGTTCTCAGACCCTTGATCTCGGCGATGCGCGCTGGGGTCCCGACTTCGGTCGCCTCGACCTCTTCCGCGTTCCAGCCGTCGTCGGTTCTCACGGCGAACCGGTAGAAGCGACCTTCACCGGTAACGAACATGGTTCCGGGCTGGATCCAGGTGCCGGGAATCCAGGACCAGGGCTCGGGACCTGCGTAGGGGAAATGTGACAGCGGGCGCGACGTCGCTGCCGGGCGGGGAGGAGGAGTTCCCATGCGGTTCAGGATAGACCGGAGGACGGGAATGTCAACCGAAGTCAGAAGTCAGATACCAGAAGTCAGAATGCAGAAGTGACCAGCATCGAAACGAGAACGACGCACGTTGTACGACGCGTGCTAGACGTAGGCGAGGGCGAAGATGTCGAGGGTCGCGGCAACCGCCCAGTGCAGGATGGCGCCGGGGATGAAGCTGCGGTTCCGCAGGGCGATGATACCGAGCACGATGCCGGCGACGATGGAACCGATGGCCTCCGGTCCCGGCTTGCCCGCGTGCATCACCGCAAACGGGATGGTCTGAATCGCGATGGCCGCCGTCGCGCCGACGCGGCGCTCGAATCCGAACAGCAGGTAACCTCGGCAAAGGAACTCCCACGCGAACATGCCGATGGCCCGGATGCCGAGGCCGAGGAGCAGGCTGCGGAAGCCAAGCCGTTCGAAGGCGAAGTAGGGATAGGCGCGCTGAAAGCCGGTCTGCCGTGACGCCAGGTAGACGAGCGGCAGCATGATCAGGTAGAGGAGACCTACGTCACGCAGCCAGACTCCCGGCTGCCTGAGACGGAAGCCCGCCTTGGCGGGAGTCATCCGCAGCAGGATGAGCGACAACAGCGGCAGGGCCAGGTAGACTACGCTGCGCCAGAGCACGGTGACCGCGCCGGGCCATCCCGGGCCGTAGACGGACACCCGCGGTCGGAAGTAGTGCGGAATCAGCGCGGCAAGCGCGAAAACGGCAGCTACGAACAGCAGATCGGGTCCGGCCGCGACATTCCTCCGAAGGTCGCTCCAGAGACCGCGGAGGTAGGCCATTACTCCTAGGAAAGGACGCAGGGCAGAGGACGGACGAGAGAGTGAGGAGAGGGCGCGCTGTTGCGCGGGGTCGACGATCCGCAATCGGCCATGCGTGAAGATACGCGGGGGCGGTCCGGCGGTCAAGTCGGGCGAAGCACCCGAAGAGCCGGAGCAGCAGTTCACCGCCAAGAGAGAAAGAGGACGCGGACGTCCGGCGTCCCCCGCGTCTGTGCCGATTGCCGTCGCTTCTTCCTGAGCCTGGGTGATTCCTTCATAGGCTTCCGGACGGATTGACAAAACGGGCGCCTGGCATATGCTTCAGTCATGAATACTCGCTGGGCGGTTCCGATCGCCTGTCTGCTGGCGATGGCCGGGTGCGCGCAGAACCACTCGCCGCTGATCCCTTCTCTTCTGACCCCGACGATGGCGCAACGTGGCGATTCGATCTGGGCGCGGGTGTCATCGTACGACAAGGACGCCGATTCGCTCTACCTCTTCATCGACTGGGGTGACGGAAACGTGTCCGGCTGGGTCGGACCGGTTCCGTACGCGACCGACTACGAGTTCTTCCACGCCTACGGCGATACCGGGGTTTTCGGTGTTCTCGCCAAGGCGAAGGACCAGACCCACGAAACGGGGTGGTCCGATACGTCCTTCATCGCCGTCGGCGAGTACGGTCCCTTTGTTCCGCATCGACCGTCCGGACCCAATCCGGTCACGGTCGGAGATACGGTCACCTATGTTACCGCCGCGGGTCATCCGCTCCGGCGCAAGGTTTCGCTGCAGTTCGACTGGGGCGACACGCTCGGCGACTGGAGCGATTTCATCTCCGCCGACCAGTTCTACTATGCGCGGCACGCCTTCACGCAAGCCGGGCAGAAGTTCGTGCGGGCGCGGGCCCGCGATCTCCTCGACCACGTCTCGGACTGGTCCAAGCCAGAGTCGGTGCTGGTGATCGTACCTCTCCGGCCCCGGTAGTTGGACGCAGCTGCGTGGGCTTTACAGCCTGGGGGCGATTGCTACAATTTCGACCATAGTATTCCCGGAGGCACCATGAAGAAATCCCTGTTGTTCTGTCTGATTGGGCTGGCGCTCGCGCCGGCATCGGCCGCGAATCTGCTTGACGTTGTCGAGATGAAGGTCAGAGTCTACGCGACGCCGGAGCAGGTCACGCGCATCGCGTCCGATGTACTCGAATTCTACGCAGTCGGCGAGGGCTGGTTCGTCGGTGCGGTGACGCAGCCGACATACGAGGAACTCGTGCGTGAGGGGTTCGATATCGAAGTCCTGGTGCCGGACGTGAGGGCGGCGGCCATGCAGGATGTCGCCGTTTTCCACACCTATGCCCAACTCCGCGATACCTGGGCGATCATCGCCCAGAACCACCCGAGCATCTGCCGGCTCGACACCATCGGCCACTCGTACAACGGCAACCTGATTCTGGCGATGAAGATCTCGGACAACGTCGATGCCATGGAAGGGGAGCCCCGTATCTGCTTCGACTTTTCGATCCACGGCAACGAGAACAACGGCTGCGAAATCGCGCACTACTCGCTTATCCAGATTGTCGAACGCTACAACGTTGATCCGGACATCACCCGCTGGGTGAACGAGCGGGAGATCTGGCTGGTGCCGATGGATAACCCGGATGGTCTCATCGCGCGCACCCGCTCCAACGGAAACGGCGTGGACTGCAACCGCAACTACGGCCTCTCCTGGGGATTCGGCTCCAACGGCGGCTCCGGCCCCTTCTCCGAGCCGGAGACTCAGTGCTTCTACTTCCTGGCCGAAGAGCACCCGATGGCGGCCTGGTCTCAGTATCACTCCGGGGTTGAAGTCGTGATGTGGTGTTGGGGCTACACGACCAGAGCGGCGATGGACTCAATCGTCACGGCCTACGAGATGACGCGCTACGGTCAGATCTGCAACTACCCGGCCGGCCAGATTTCCCGGATACTCTACACGGTCACCGGCGGGTCGGTCGACTGGTACCAGGGCGCGCGGGGTGCGTTGGGCTACGTACCGGAGGTGTGCGACGGGCAGCCCAGTCCGCCTTCGGAGATAGATACCATCAACCGCAAGAACTGGACTGCGATGAAGGAGCAGATTGAGCGGGTGATGTGGGGTATCAGGGGCCGCGTGCTCGATTCGGTTTCGGGTCAGCCGGTAGACGCCCGCGTCAAGGTCAACCCGCCCAACTGGTTTGCCTACACCGACTCGATGGGCTACTTCCACCGGAACGCCCACGCCGGCACGTACACGGTTACGGTCGAGGCCAATGGTTATCGGACCAAGACGTTCAGCGGCGTGGTGGTCCCCACCGACACGTTCACGGTCGTCAATGTGTTGCTTGCGCCCGATACCGCGGCGGGCGCGCGTGCCTTCAAGGTCATCACCACCTACATGAACGAGAGCCCGGCCAACTCCAATCCGACCTTCCCCAGCTACGCGCTGGGCGCGTCCGACGGTATCCGCTACTCAATCGGCAACGACGGGTACGCGAGTTTCGACATGGGAGCAAAGACCCCGATCGTGAACGGTTCGGGGTCGGATTTCACCGTCGTCGAAGGTGACACCAGCCCGGAGGCCTGCAGCGTGTTCGTGTCCAACGACTGGAACGGACCGTGGCACTACGTCGGAATCGGGACCGGCACGCAGGGATACGACATCTCGGTTGCGGGCATGGGCTCGGCCAGGTTCGTGCGGATCGTGGACGATGGCAACGGCGGGTCCGGCGGCTACGCCGGATTCGACCTGGACGCGATTGAAGCGGTCGTGGTCAACGCGCCGGCACTCGGCTACCAGGGACAGACCATCATCGACTCGCCGCCGGGCGGCAACGGTGACGGCAAGCTGGACCCGGGCGAGAATGCTGATCTCGTGATCGCGCTGAAGAACTCGGGGAGGCTCGGCGTTGACAGCCTGTCCGCCGTGCTGAGAACGACCGACGCGTACGTTTCGGTCTCGGACTCGACCGGGCACTACGGTACGGTTCCACCGGACTCGACCCGGAACAACAACGGGGACCGGTTCCACGTCGCGGCCGCCGCAAACACGCCGATGGAACACGTCGCGCTGGTGCGCATGTACCTGACCGGCGAGGGCTACTCGGACAGCGTTCTGTTCACCGTCAGGGTAGGGGAGATACTCGCGACCGATCCCATCCCGGACGGGCCCCGCACTCCGGCTTTGTACTGGGCGTACGACGACATCGACACGCTCTATCCGCCACACCAGCCATACGAGTGGGTGGAGGTCAACGCCACCGGGACGCGGCTTACCTTCGCGGACAACGACGACGTTGTGGCCATCACCATCCCGCCCGGGTTCGGGCCGCTGAAGTTCTACGGTCAGACCTACACCCAGTTGTCGATCTCGGCCGACGGCTGGGTTGCCTGCGGCAACTACACGACCTCCAACTACGAGAACACCGACCTGCCCAGCACATCAGCCCCGCGGGCGACGGTTTTCGCCAACTGGGATGACCTCTACCCGGTATCAGGCGGCGGCGGAGCCGGCTACGTCTACTGGCATCACGATACCGCCGGTCATCGTCTGGTAGTCGAGTACGATAGCGTCGCGTACTACGGCGGCACCAACCGCGACAAGTTCGAAGTAGTCTACTACGACACTACCGTCACCACGCCCTCGGGTGACAACGTCATCCTTGTCCAGTACATGACCGCAGTCGGGTTCAACAGCTCAACCGTCGGCATCCAGGACCCGACTCGCGCCATCGGGATACAAGACCTCTACAACGGTACCCTTACCCACGGCGCCGCGCCGATTGCGGCAGGCCGGGCAATCAAGTACACGACTGATCCGCCGACCGGCATCATCGAGCAGGTGTCCGGCATGCATCCGGGCACTCGGCTGACCCTGATGAGCGTCGGCAACCCGAGCCGAGGCCGAGTGGCGTTCTCCTACGCCCTGCCGGCTGCCGGCATGGCGACGCTGTCGGTCTACGACGGCGCGGGACGGCTGGTGAAACAGCTGGCGGGCGGTCCACTCATGGCGGGTGCGTACCGCGCGATCTGGGACGGCACCGACGCCCACGGCAGCAAGGTCGTGGCCGGCGTGTACCTCGTGCGGCTGGTGGCTGGGGAGAAGTCGGTGGTCACCAAAGCCGCGGTGGTGAGGTGAGGCGTGAAGGCTAGCCGAGGTCAGAAGGCAGAAGTCAGAAGGCAGAAGGCAAGAGTTCCGGACAGGTCCAAAGTCCGCGTCCCCTCATTCGTCGTTCGTCGTTCGGCGTTCGGCGTTGCCCCCCGCAAGTCCTGGGACCACTACTTCATGGACATCGCGCAACTCGTGAGCGAACGCTCTACCTGTCTGCGGCGCAAGGTCGGTGCGGTACTGGTGCGTGATCGCAGGATCCTCTGCACCGGGTACAACGGCGCGGCTCGCGGCCTGCCGCACTGCGACGAGGTCGGGTGCCTGAGGGAAAAGATGCACATCCCGTCGGGGGAGAGGATTGAGATTTGCCGGGGAATCCATGCCGAACAGAACGCGCTGGTCCAGGCCGCGGCCTTCGGCATCAACGTCGGCGGGGCCACGCTCTACTGCACGCACGAACCGTGCATCACCTGCGCCAAGATGCTTCTGAACGCGGGAATCCGCGAGTTCGTGGTCGAGCATCCGTACCCGGACGAACTCGGCCGCCAGATGCTGGCCCAGGCCCGCGTCAAAGTCCGCAAACCGGTCTAGCCGCTGGGCATAGGAGACGACGGCAGGACCGACGTCTCAATCCACAATCGGCAGTCCGAAATGCCCTGATTCCCGGCCGGGCCTGCTGGTGAGACTGAACGGGGAATAGACCGGCAGGCAAGTCGGTAGACTGACCTGCAGGCAACCTCGACTGCTGTCTTGACGGCAGTCTGGGTTGCAGGCGGCCGGACTCACTGGTGAAGAACCCGTAGAACGAACCGGCGGACTGCATCCGCTGTTGCTCGGCATACAAGCTCCCGAACTCCCGGTCAGGCTGCACCTGGGACTAGGGACGAAGGACTCTCAGGGACTATGTCCGAGACTGTGTCCGAGACAACCTTCCTGTCTACTGTCTGCTGAGTCCTGTACACTATCCCCAGGGTGGGGGAGTCATTTTGCCCCGACCCGGCCTAACGCCGCAGGCCTCAGGCACATAGGCCGCAAGACCGCCTTGCGGTTCACTATGCAGCGTTGTAGAATCCGTTCTCGACTGAGTTCTCCGACTGCTCGACGTGTACCTCTCATTCTCTCGCCTAGAGCCGTTGCAGTCCCGCGTCTCAGCTCTGACATTCTCCATCTCCCATCCAGCGTTCGCGGCCTCGCCCTCCCTTCTGCAATCTGATTTCTGGTCTCTGCCTTCTGACCTCGGCTGATGGTGGGATCCTGCCGGACAGCACCCCTCAGTACGGTAGGTTCAGCGTGGCGCGGCATGCCCGTCCCGAACCGTGCTTCCGTACCGCTGTCTGAGGGAGGGCAAACTATCGACCTCCACTTTAATGTCATGCGCGTCAAGTTATTGACTGCAGACCACCAGAAGCTACAATTCATGTAGCGACGCCGAGTGCAGCGGGTCTAGGCGGCTGCCACACGGTCACTTTCGGCGCCAGTCTGCTTGGGTTGCTTCCAGTCGGGGGTGCAGGATGTTGCCTGTCGTTGTCCGACGTTCTTTGGTCCGAACTACCAGTTCACACAACTGGGCCGTACGACCCTTGGCCGTGCTGTTGGCCGTCTGCTGCTGCCTCTCAGCGGCCGGCGGTCAGTGGCTGGAGACCACGATTCGGTTCGGCTACGGTTCGAGCCCGCGAGCCCTCTGCTACAACACGCGGGACAACAAGGTCTACTGCGTGCTGAGCGACAGCGACCAGGTCGCGGTGATCGACGGAGCCACAAACCTCGTCCTCGCTACTGCCAGCACGGGCGATCGACCCCAGGGGCTCTGCTACAATCCCGCAGACGACAAGGTCTACTGCGCTAACGCCGGCAGCGACAACGTAACTGTGATTGACGGGGCGTCGGACGAGGTCATCGCCACGGTGGCCGCAGGCGACGGGCCGCAGACGCTTTGCCACAACTCCGTGGACAACAAGGTTTACGTTGGCAACATGGCGAGCTACGACGTGACCGTGATTGACGGTGCGACGAATGCGGTGGTGGCCACGGTCGCGGCTGTCACTGCCCGTTTCATGTGCTACAACCCTCACGACAACAAGGTCTACTGCACGGACGGCAAGCTCTCCTTCTCGGCTCTCAAGGTGATCGATGGGAAACAGGATTCAGTTCTCGCCTGCATCGACTCGATGATCTGGCCAGGTCCGCTCTGCTACAACCCTCAGGCGAACAAGGTGTACTGCGGAGATTACTATGGCTGCAACGTGATGGTCATCGACGGTACAACCGACGATGTCATAGCCATCGATAGTGCCGGGGTGTTCTCG